>NZ_JAPWAH010000003.1:0-230773 GCF_041432835.1 Pauljensenia sp. 20925_1_27 | reverse complement strand
CTACCAGCAGCGCGACGATCGCCGGGGTGGTTTCCGCGACGACCGCCGGAAGGATGCTTCGTATAAGAACTATTCGTCGACGGATGAATACGTCTCGCCGAACGGAAACGAACCGACGATTCCGGCCGGTGTTAGCGCCGATGAGCTTGACCGTGATGCGCTGCGTGCCCTTGCCACCCTTTCCGGTCCTAACCGAGACATCGTTGCGCGTCATCTCGTGATGGCTGGGCAGCTGATTGATCTCGATCCGGAGGCTGCCTATCAACACGCACAGGCCGCGGTTTCCCGTGCTGGCCGCGTCGACGTTGTCCGTGAGGCAGCCGCTTTGACCGCTTACGCGTCCGGCCGCTACGAGGAAGCTCTGCGCGAGGTTCGTGCGGTCCGTCGTATGCGCGGCGATTCATCGCTGCGTGCAGTCGAGGCAGATGCCGAACGCGGTCTTGGCCATCCGGAGAAGGCCGTCGAAATCATCGACGCAACCGATGCCTCGTCCCTTGATCTCGCTGAGCAGGTCGAGCTTGTCCTCGTCTCCTCCGGTGCCCGCGCCGACCTCGGCCAGGCTGACGTCGGCCTCGTGATCGTCGACGATGCTCTCGCTGCACTGCCTGCCTCTGCCGATGACGAACTGCGTCGTCGCCTGATGGAAGTGAAGGCACAGCGCCTGACAGAGCTCGGTCGCGACGACGAAGCTGGCGAGGTTCTCGATGCTATGCCTGCCGTTGCTGAAGATGCTGAGATCATCGACGTTGCCCTGTACCAGGATTCAGATGTCGATGGGAAGCGTTCGCCGCTGCGTGGTACCGGCAACGCCCTCGCCGAGGACTACGATTGTGCTCTCCTTGACCTTGATGGCACCGCGTGGTCGGGCGACGAGCGCATCGAGCATGCGGCTGCGTCCGTCGTTGAGGCGCGTGAGCTTGGTATGGCTTCTGCCTTCGTCACGAACAACGCAATGCGTACGCCTGCGCAAGTGGCCGAGAAGCTCAACAGCATGGACTTTGATGCGACGGCTGACATGATTATGACCTCCGCGATGGATATTGCCGCGATCATGGCTGAGGAGCTTGAGGAAGGCTCGAAGGTCTTTGTGATTGGTGGTGCGGGTCTGCGCCTCGCGCTGGAAGAGCGTGGCTTCGTTCTCGTTGATAGTGCTGACGATGAGCCCGCCGCCGTCGTGCAGGGCCTCGATAAGCAGGTGGATTGGGCGCTTCTGTCCGAGGGCGCGTTCGCAATCGAGCGGGGCGCTGCCTTCTACGCGTCCAACCTCGACGCGACGCTGCCCGTTGAGCGTGGGCAGGCGCTTGGCAACGGTTCGCTCGTGCGCGCGATCCAGCACGCGACCCACAAGCGTCCCACTGCTGGTGGAAAGCCTGAGCCGGGCATCTATCGTCGCGCGAGCGAGCTCGTGGGTGCACAGAACCCGCTCGCCGTGGGCGACCGGCTCGAAACCGACATCATGGGAGCGGTTGCCGCGGGCGTTCCCGCGATGCACGTTCTCACGGGTGTCCACATGGCCAGGGATGTCATCCGTGCGCCCCGCGGCCAGCGCCCGAGCTACCTCGCGATCGATATGCGTGGCCTGCTGGAGGCACACCCCGCCCCGAAGCATCACCGTGACGGGACGTGGACGTGCGGACTGTCCCAGGTGGCAAAAGCGCACCGTTCTGGTGTGTTGACCCTTGACGATGTCGAGCTGACCGAGCCGGTGACGATCACGATGGACTCCTACCGTGCGCTTGCCGCAGCCGCGTGGGAATACGCGGATGCTGCTGGTTCCGCCCCTTCGTGCCCCGAGATTACCGTTGTGAGCAATGACGATCCGGCTGGTATCGTCACTGCCCCGGAGCCGACCGCAGCTATCGATGACGACGACGATTTCTTCGACGTCGCCGCAAACGCCGACAGCCTCCCGGAGCCGGATTCGCAGACGCCTGCATTCCTGCCCGGGGAAGAGGAGCTTGAGCGCCTCCTTGAGGACACGGCCGATTTGGACGACGAGGCCTGATGGCCCTACGCGAGCAGATAGAGGCCCGGCTCATCGGTTTCGATGGTCTTCCAGTGTCAGAGCAAATGACGACGCTGGAAGCCATTGAGTCTGATTTGCGCCGGGCCCTGTCTGCCGGCGTTCCCGGCGGCGCGGCCGTTCCTGCGGAACATATTCGCGTCGCTCATAAGGATCGGAGAGATGGGTGAAGCTTCGCCGTATTGATTCTGAGCTGGTCCGACGTGGGCTCGCGAAATCGCGGTCCGCGGCCGCACAGATGGTTGAGGATGGGCGCGTCAAGCTCGACGGTCAGGTTGTCGTCAAGCCGGCCCGTCAGATGGATCCTGCTCAGGCGATCGTTGTTGAGGAATCCGACGACCCTGAGTACGTCTCGCGTGGCGCGCACAAGCTTGCCGGCGCCCTCGACACGCTCGGTGAGAAAGCACCGGTCATTGAAGGGCGTCGTGCATTGGATGCGGGTGCGTCGACGGGTGGGTTTACTGACGTCCTGCTGCGGCGCGGTGCCTCTTCGGTTGTCGCCGTCGACGTGGGGTACGGCCAGCTGGCATGGAAGCTTCAGTCCGATCCTCGCGTCGAGGTTCACGATCGTACGAACGTGCGCACCCTCGATCCTGCCTCGGTCGCACCAGCCCCCGAACTCGTTGTAGGGGACATGTCGTTCATTTCGCTGACCCTCGTGCTGCCCGCACTGGTCGCAGCGGCCGCTCCACACGCTGACTTCCTGTTGATGGTCAAGCCTCAGTTTGAGATCGGAAAAGAGCGGCTCGGGCACGGGGGAGTGGTGCGTAACCCGGAGCATCACGTTGAGACGGTGGAAAAGGTAGCGCGGTGTGCCATCGACCTGGGGCTCGACATCGCCGCTATTGCCGCGTCCCCGCTTCCTGGGCCGAGCGGTAACGTCGAGTATTTCGTGCATATGCGACGAGATTATCCTGAGCCGATCGATCCTTCCCAATTGACCGATTACATCCGTGCGGCCGTCGCTGCCGGTCCCGCTGGAGGACACTCATGACCCGTGTGTTGATGGTGCGCCATCGTCACCGCCCGAACGCGGTGACGAGTGCTGTGAGCTTGGCGGAGGCCCTCAAGGCGCGCGACATCGAGGTTGTCGAAGACGCCTCCGGGGGTGGCATCGACATGGTGCTATCGATCGGCGGTGACGGAACGTTTTTGGTGGCGGCGTCGAGTGCGCGTGCCTTGGACGTCCCGCTGCTGGGTATCAACGCTGGCCACATGGGCTTCTTGACGGAACTGGGAGATAAGGGCACCGGTGACCTTGCGCGCAAGATTGCCGATGGAGATTTTTCGGTGGAACGTCGCATGACGCTGGACGTGACGATGGAGCGTCCCGACGGTTCCAAGGCTGACGACTGGGCGCTCAACGAAGCGGTCGTTATGCACACGGACGTCGCACATCCCGTTCATTTTGCCCTCGTCGTCGATGGCCAAGAAGTGTCCACGTACGGCGCGGACGGGATGATTCTATCGACGCCGACCGGCTCAACCGCCTATTCATTTTCCGCTGGTGGACCGGTCGTGTGGCCGGATACGGAGGCAATCGTTGTTGCCCCGTTGGCAGCGCACGGGTTGTTTACGCGTCCGCTCGTCGTTGGTCCGTCGGCGTGTGTGGAGATCGTGGTCCTCGATGATATGTGGACTGCTCCGGAAATGTGGTGCGATGGCCTGCGCCGCATGACTGTCCCGGCCGGGGGTGTGGTGCAGGCGCGCGTGGGCTCGTCTCCCGTGCAGCTGGTGCGTGTGGATGATACGCCATTTTCGGCGCGCCTTGTCCGTAAGTTCAACTTGCCAGTCCGTGGATGGAGGGACGCTGCGCAGTGATTGAGTCTCTCGATATCTCCAATCTGGGTGTCATCGCTCACGCGCATGTCGATTTTGGCCCGGGGCTCGTCGTCGTCACTGGCGAAACTGGTGCCGGTAAGACGATGGTTCTGTCGAGTCTGCAGCTTCTGCTCGGGGCTCGCGCTGACGCCGCGCTCGTGCGTAGCGGTGCGCAGCGTCTTTCGGTCGATGGTATTTTTTTGATCGCGCCCGATGTTGCGTCGCGTGTGGAGGATGCTGGCGGCTTCGTTGAAGGCGATGAGCTGATTGTTGGCCGGTCCGTCCGCGCGGCGGGGCGCTCGCGCGCGCACCTTGGTTCCCGTCCCGTTCCTGCTTCGGTATTGGCCGATATCGTCGGCTCGATGGTGACGATCCATGGTCAGTCGGATCAGATTCGGCTGACGGGGGAGGCCGCTCAACGACGTGCACTGGACCAATTTGGAGGTAGTGCACATGCGGCTGTGGTGGAAAAGTATCGCGCAGCTTTTCGCGGTGCCGTCGATATCAAGCACCGCCTTGATTCCTTGCGCGGCGACGCGACTGAACGTGCCGAGGAAATTGAGGACCTGCGCGGCGCGATCGATCAGATTGAGGCGCTTGATCCGCAGCCGGGTGAAGAAGAAGACCTGGTGCGAGAGGCCGCGCGCCTGACGAACGTCGAGGATCTTCGTGCCCTCATGGGTGCCTCCCTTGGTTTTCTGAAGGGGGATGATCGCGGGGATTACGCGGGTGCGGTGGAGGCCGCACGTAGTGCGTACGCGCAGCTAGACGAGGCCTCGCGCTTCGACGAGGCCGTGGCTGATTTCGTCGCCCGTGCCCGTAACCAGGCGCTCGAGTTGGATGCTCTCGCCGATGACGTGTCGTCCTATCTGAGTCGACTCGACGCGGATCCGCAGCGCCTGGCGCAGATTCATGCCCGTCGCGCTGCCCTGAAAGATGCGTTGCGCGGAAGAGCTGCGGATATCGAGGGCCTGCTCGCGTGGGTCCAGGAAGCGCGCGTTCGGCTCGCCGAGCTGTCAGCTCCGGCCTCGGACCCCGCCCTTGTTGAGGAGGAGCTCCGTGCCGCGCAGGAACACGTTCTAGCATGCGGCTCCCGTCTGACGGCCGCACGCGCCACGCTCGCCGCGGAACTTGCCAGCGGTGTCAACGAAGAGCTGCATGCTCTGTCAATGCCCGACGCCACGCTCCACATTGACCTCGAGGCAACGAAGCCGACGTCCCACGGGTGTGAGAGCGTTGTATTCCGCCTGCAGCCGCATCCGCATGCTCCTGCGCGTCCCCTCGGACAGGGTGCCTCCGGCGGCGAGCTCTCGCGCGTCATGCTCGCCCTCGAGCTGATGCTCGGACGCACCGAGGCCTCGTCCACGTTTATTTTCGACGAGATTGATGCTGGCATCGGCGGGCAGACAGCGACGGAGGTAGGCGCACGGCTGAAGAGACTCGCCGCATCGCGCCAGGTCATCGTCGTGACGCACTTGGCTCAGGTTGCTGCGTTTGGGGACCAGCATCTCGTCATCGAGAAAAGCGACGGGACGACGCAGGTTCGCGACGTGCGCGGGGAAGCGCGAGAAGCCGAACTGACGCGCATGATGGGTGGGGATCCGCACTCGGCTGCGGCGCGCCGCCACGCTTCGCAAGTCTTGGCTTCCGCCGTGTCACAATCGCAGGGATGAGTGAAACACTTTCAAAGGAATCGAAGGGCCAGTTGGGGCGCGTACGCGTCGATGACCGCCCCAAGCACCTGGCAACGCGCCTCGAGCGTGGAGAGATCGCCGTTATCAACGTCGCAGACTTGGACCGCGAGAGTGCTGCTGCGCTGGTTGAAGCCGCGCCTATCGCAGTCCTCAACGCCCAGCCCTCGCTGACGGGACGCACCGCGGCTCTCGGTCCGCGTCTCATTCTCGACGCCGGTATCGCGCTCGTTGACGACCTCGGTCAAGACATCATGTCGCTGCGCGAGGGACAGGAAGTCGCCGTCACGGGCGGCAAGGTCCTCGTTGATGGCGGTGTCATTGCAACCGGTAGGACTGTGTCAGCCGAGGACCTGGATGTTGAGGTCGCTGACTCGGCCACGCTGTTCGCCGGGTTCGAGGGGTCTGTCGAAGACTACCTGGCCAAGGATGGTGCAACCGTTCTACGTGGTGAGGGAGTGCCCTCTATTGATGGCCTTGGCAAGCGTCCGATTCTGCTCGTAAGCGCCGCGAGCGAGGCAGCGAGCGATTGTCGCGCGCTCGCCCGCTGGCGTTCCGAGGCTGCTCCTTTCGTTATCGCTGTCGATGGGGGAGCGGACGTCGCCCTCAAAGCGCACCTCACGCTCGACCTCGTCGTGGGTGATGCAGACCTGATGAGCGAGAAGGCCATTCGTCGTGCACGCGCCTTCATCGTGCGGGTCGGTGGTGATGGTCTCGCACCCGGTGCCCAGCGACTCGATCGTATGGGTATCGTCTACGAGCGTGTGGCCATGGCCGGTACGTCTCTCGACGCGGCCCTCGTCGTTGCCGCTCATTCAAGCGCAACCGCGGTGATCACGGCCGGTGTTTCCTACGGGGAGGCTGAGCTTGTTGATGCTGGACGCGCGCTCGTCGCCCCTGCGTTTTTCTCTCGGCTTGCGGTCGGCTCGCGACTCATTGGCGCGCAGGCGGTTGCGGCCACGTTCCGCCCCCGTCCGCGCGGCTGGACCCTCGTGCTCCTCGCCCTTGTCGCTCTTGGGCTGATGGGCGTTGCGCTGTGGTCGACCCCGTGGGGTAACGACCTGTTGCACCCGATTACCTCTTTCTTTGTCTCGCTGATGCATTCCGCTGGAGGAACCCAATGATTAACTTTCGCTATCACGTTGTCTCGATCATCGGGATCTTCATCGCTCTCGCTGTCGGAGTCGTCCTGGGTGCCGGTCCGCTTCAGAGTCGTATCCACGCCGGAGTGAACGCGTCGTCGACTTCGAGCGTGACCGATCCCCAGCTGAGCGCACAGGCGGAAGCCGAGGCAGCGGGCCTGAAAGCCCTCGCTTCCTCGACCCTCGCGGGTTCCCTGACCGGTGCCAAGGTTGCGCTCGTCGTGCTCCCCGGTGCGTCGGATGATGATGTCGCAGCCCTCCGTTCGACGCTCACCGACGCCGGAGCGAGCGTCGTCGGCCGCGTGACGCTGAGCGACAACTGGCAGTCCACATCCATGAGCCAGTACCGCACGACCCTGTCGACGACGCTCGCCTCGCATCTGACCTCCGGCGCGGCGAAGACGGCTAGTGCGGATGGTGTGGTGGGTTACTCGATCGCTCAGGTGCTCACCTCGACCGGCTCCGAGACTGACCTACTGCGTCAGATTCTGACGGATGAATCCACCCCGATCATGACGATTGATGAGGACCCGGCCGGCACCGCGACCACTATGGTCGCCGTCGGGCCGCGTGCGCAGGCCGTTGCCTCGAACGACGCGACCCCCGTCGCAGTAACCGCCAGCTCCGATGCCTGGGTCGGTCTGGCCCAAGCCGTGGGCTCGACGTCCGGTGTGCTCGTGGGCGATGCGTCGACACGCGACGCGATGATCACTTCTGTGCGCGCCAGCGGCACCGTCGTGACGACCGTTGACTCGGTCGGTACCACGCTCGCTGCCGTTGATACGGCGCTCGCCCTGTCCACGCCTGCCACCGGTGCCCGCGCCTTCGGCGTGGGTAACGGAGCACAGTCTGTCATCCCGAGCAACAAGTAAAGCGCGTCAATACGCGATTTTCCTCGTCGGTCCCCGCTGATCTGCCCAGATCGCGGGGGCCGATTCATGCCAGGAGTGTTAGGCTGAAGTTCCATGGTGAGTACTTCAATGCGCACGGTGCGTGCGGAAAATTCCATGACCAAGCATATTTTTGTCACGGGTGGCGTTGTGTCCTCGTTGGGCAAGGGCCTGACCGCCTCCAGCTTGGGAAGACTCCTTCGTTCTCGGGGACTGCATGTGGTCATGCAGAAGCTCGATCCCTACATCAACGTCGATCCCGGCACGATGAACCCGTTTCAGCACGGCGAAGTTTTCGTGACTGAAGACGGCGCGGAAACCGACCTTGATATCGGCCACTACGAACGCTTCCTGGATGTGAACCTGTCGGGCGCTGCAAATGCGACGACGGGCCAGGTGTACTCCACGGTTATCGCCAAGGAACGTCGTGGTGAGTATCTGGGCGATACCGTTCAGGTTATTCCGCACATCACTGACGAGATTAAGAATGTGATGCGTCGTCAGGCGCAGCCTGATGAGAACGGGAATCGTCCTGACGTCATCATCACTGAAATCGGTGGTACCGTCGGCGACATCGAATCGCAGCCGTTCCTCGAGGCGGCTCGCCAGGTGCGCCACGACCTCGGACGCTCGAACGTCGCTTTTGTCCACGTGTCGCTCATTCCGTTCTTGCCTGCTGCCGGTGAACTCAAAACGAAGCCGACGCAGCACTCCGTCAGTGCACTACGTTCGATTGGCATCGCGCCGGATGCTCTGGTGCTGCGCACCGATCGTCCGCTGCCTGAGGGGATCAAGTCGAAGGTTGCGCTCATGTGCGACGTCGACCGCGACGCCGTCATCGAGTGCGCTGACGTACCCTCCATCTACAACGTGCCGCTGACGCTGCATCGCGAGGGACTTGATGCCTACCTCGTCCAGCGCCTTGGATTGTCCTTCCGGGACGTCGACTGGAAGGAATGGAAGGTACTTCTGGAGCGCGTGCACTCCCCGAAGCACCGCCTCGAAGTTGCTCTTGTTGGCAAGTACATCGACCTGCACGACGCCTATCTATCGGTATCAGAGGCGATTAAGCACGGTGGCTTCGCGAACAACGCACGGGTTGATATCCGCTGGGTTGCGTCGGACACCTGCGAAACGCCCGAAGGTGCTGCTCGCGAGCTCGCCGGTGTTGATGCGATCGTTGTCCCCGGAGGCTTTGGCATTCGAGGCATTGAAGGCAAGCTCGGCGCTCTAAGGTGGGCGCGCGAGCATCGTGTGCCGACCCTGGGTCTGTGCCTGGGTTTGCAGTGCATGGTGATTGAGGCAGCCCGCCATCTCGCTGGCATCCCCGGGGCTTCGTCGACCGAAATGGATCCCGACACCGCCGAACCCGTTATTCACACGATGGCGGACCAGCACGAATTCGTCGATGGAAGCGGCGATATGGGCGGAACGATGCGACTGGGTGCGTATCCCGCAAAGCTCGTGCCGAATTCTATTGTTGCGACTGCCTATGGCACGACCGACGTGAGCGAGCGGCACCGTCACCGTTACGAGGTCAACAACGCCTACCGCGACCGCCTCGAGGCGGCGGGCCTGAAGGTTTCTGGAACCTCGCCGGACGGCTCCCTCGTTGAGTTCGTCGAGCTTGATTCGGCTGTGCACCCCTACTATGTTGCAACGCAGGCGCATCCGGAGTTCAAGAGCCGCCCGACGCGCCCGCACCCGCTGTTCGCGGGGCTGATTGAAGCTGCGTTGAAGCGTCATGTGGGACGTTACTCTTCGCGCTCTGACGAGAAGGAATGAGAGGCGACATGCATTTTCTGTCGAGCGACCAGGTCCAGACGATCGCGGACCAGCCGAGTCCTCACGAGGTTGCCGCGAGCGAGGTCGTCTGGAGCGGCCGCATCGTCGACATGGTCGAAGATCATGTCGTCGTCGTGAAGGGACAGGATCCCGTGGTGCGTCAATACACCCGTCATCCTGGTGCAGTTGCCGTCGTGGCGATGCGCGGTGATGGTGGCGCTGAGGAGATTCTGATGGAACGCCAATACCGTCATCCGGTTCAGGCGAACCTGTGGGAGATCCCCGCTGGCCTCCTCGATATTCCCGGGGAAGATCCGCTCGTCGCCGCCGAGCGTGAGCTCGCGGAAGAGACTGACATGAAGGCTGGTCGATGGGAGGTGCTCGTCGACTTCCTGACGTCGCCCGGTGGTACGAACGAGCCTCTGCGTGTTTTCCTCGCTCGAGACCTCGAGGCGACCGGAACGGTCTTCGAGCGCGAGGACGAGGAAGCAACCATGCAGTATGCGTGGGTCTCACTCGACCAGGCTCTGGACATGGTGCTGTCGGGTCGTCTGCACAGCCCTTCCGCCGTCATCGGTATCCTCGCGGCGCATGCCGCTCGTGGCCGCAACTGGGAGGGTTTGCGGCCCGCCAACGCTCCGTGGATGCGGTAGCCACCCAGCTCTGGGCCCTTAGTCCCTCGACTTGTGGGCTGTCCGACACTCCAATCGGCTTTTCGCAACGCCTATTTATCTAAATTGGCGTACACTCGTTCCCAGAGAAAAGCACACGGAGACGCACATGAGAAGCGTCGGAGCGGAGGACAGGTGGCAGAAGAATCAGACGCCACAACCCGACAGCAGGTGCTCGATCTCATCGTCGAAAAGGGACCGGTCACGGCCTCGTCAATTGCGAAGGTCCTTGGGCTGACAACAGCTGCCGTGCGGCGCCATATTACGTTGTTGCTCGATTCCAAAGAGATCGCGGAACACGAGCCAGGTGCCCCCTCCAAGCGAGGGCGGGGACGCCCCGCGAGGCATTACGTCGCGACGGAGCGCGCGCACGTTCACCTGGCCGATGGATACTCAGACCTTGCTTCCAAGGCGCTGGGATACCTTGGGCAGCTCGGGGGAGAGGAAGCCGTCGAATCTTTCGCGGCGGCACGTTCTCGCGAGATCGAACGGCGATACGCCCCGATCGTGCGCGATGCCGGAACGGATCCTCGTGTTCGTGCGCAAGCCCTTGCTGATGCCCTCACTCAAGACGGCTATGCCGCGACCGTGCGCGACATTGGCGGTGGCACGCTCGCTGTCCAGCTCTGCCAGGGCCACTGCCCGATCCAAAACGTTGCGGGCGACTTCCCGCAGTTGTGTGACGCCGAGACAATCGCTTTTGGCAAGCTCCTCGATGTCCACGTGCAAAGACTTTCCACGCTCGCCGGTGGCGGACACGTGTGTACGACTCACATTCCCGTGGGGATGCCCGTGATTCGCCCCGGGGCGCGGAACGTGCGACGCAAGTAGCACGCAGTTAAGAACGAGAGGTTGATACAACAATGACGCAGGCACCCGCCTCGGGCGCTGAGGACCGTCGTATGACCGATGATGAGATCATCGAGTCGATCGGCGGTTATGAGTACGGTTGGCACGACTCCGACGACTACTCCAAGGACGTCCCTACCGGCATTAACGAAGAAATCGTCCGCTTTATCTCGGACGTGAAGGACGAGCCGCAGTGGATGCGTGAACGTCGACTGAAGGCGCTTGAGCTCTTTGAACGCAAGCCGATGCCCGCGTGGGGACCGGATCTGTCCCATGTGGATTTTGATGCGTTCAAGTACTATGTACGCCCCACCGATCGCCAGGTCAACGACTGGGAAGACCTCCCCGACGAAATCCGTGACACCTACGACCGCCTCGGCATTCCCGAGGCTGAGAAGTCGCGTCTGGTGTCGGGCGTTGCCGCGCAGTACGAGTCCGAGGTCGTCTACCAGCAGATCCAGGAGGACCTGGAGCGCCAGGGCGTCATCTTTACCGACACGGACACGGGCCTGCGCGAATACCCCGAGATCTTTGAGGAGTACTTCGGCAAGTGTGTGCCCGCGGGCGACAATAAGTTCTCCGCGCTGAACACGGCCGCCTGGTCCGGTGGCTCGTTCGTGTACGTTCCCAAGGGCGTGCACGTGACCATTCCGTTGCAGGCGTACTTCCGCATTAATACCTCGGCGATGGGGCAGTTCGAGCGCACGCTCATCATTGCCGACGAGGGCTCCTACGTGCACTACGTGGAGGGCTGCACCGCCCCGATTTACGATCAGAATTCGCTGCATTCCGGCGTCATCGAAATCTTCGTGAAGAAGGATGCACGCGTGCGTTACACGACCATTCAGAACTGGTCGACGAACGTTCTCAACCTGGTGACTCAGCGTGCCATCGTCGAAGAAGGCGGAACCATGGAATGGGTCGACGGCAACATGGGTGCCGCAATCACCATGAAGTACCCCGCCTGCTTCCTGATGGGCGAACACGCTCGCGGCGAAACGCTGTCCATCGGCTTTGCCGGCCCCGGCCAGCAGCAGGACACCGGCGCGAAGATGGTGCACATGGCACCCCACACCTCGTCATCGATTGTCTCGAAGTCGGTCTCGCGTGGCGGTGGCCGCACGTCCTACCGTGGCCTCGTCCAGGTCAACGCACGTGCACGCCACTCCAAGTCGAACGTCCTGTGCGATGCCCTGCTCGTGGACAAGATCTCGCGTACCGACACGTACCCCTACGTGGACGTGCGTACGGACGATGTCGAGATGGGACACGAGGCGACCGTGACCAAGGTGAGCGCCGATCAGCTGTTCTACCTGATGAGCCGAGGCCTCGACGAGAACGAGGCCATGGCGACGATCGTGCGTGGCTTCGTTGAGCCGATCGCTAAGGAGCTGCCGATGGAGTATGCCCTCGAGCTCAACCGCCTCATTGAACTGCAGATGGAAGGATCCGTCGGCTGATGACGACCCCCAACACTATTGTCGAGACCATGAACAAGGCCCACTCGCACGGGGCTGACGCCGAGAGGGCACACCCGTCGCGCGCGGATCGTCCCACCTCGTTCAACCTGAACGCCATTCCCGCCCCTCACGGACGCGAAGAAGACTGGCGTTTCACCCCGATGCGCCGCATCGAGCGCCTCTTTGAACCGGCGAACTACGACGCAGGCGATGCGCCCGTTGCGGTTGACGCTCCTGATTCCGTTCTCGTCGAGTCGGTGTCGCGCGATGACTTGCGCCTCGGAACTGTGCTCGCACCCGGCGACCGTACCGCGGTCGTGGCGTGGAACGGTTTTGAGCGGGCGACTGTCGTTGAGATCCCGGCCGAGGCCGAGCTCGACGCACCCGTGCGCATCAACGTCGCAGACGTCGACGGCACCCGTGCGCAGCACCTCGTGATTCGCGCAGGCGCTTTCTCCAAGGCGACGGTGATCCTCTCGCACAGCGGTTCCGCGCAGGCTGCGCTCAACCAGACCGTCGAGGTTGAAACGGGCGACAGCGCGAACCTGACCGTCGTGTCGCTGCAGGAATGGGACGACACCGTCCTGCACGCCTCGAACCAGCGCCTGGCACTGGGACGCGACTCCAAGCTGACCCACATCGTCGTCACCTTCGGCGGCGACCTCGTGCGCCTGTGCGCGGACACCGACTTCCGCGGTCCGGGCGCCGAGCTCACCATGCTGGGCATCTACTTCGTGGACGGCGGCCAGCACCTCGAGCACCGCGTCTTCGTGGATCACTCTCAGCCGAAGTGCTTCTCGCGCGTTACCTACAAGGGTGCCCTGCAGGGGAAGGACGCGCACTCGGTGTGGATCGGTGACTGCCTGATCCGCGAGGCAGCCGATGGTACGGACACGTACGAGTTGAACCGCAACCTGGTGCTCACCGAGGGGGCCAAGGCCGATTCGGTGCCCAACCTCGAAATCGAAAACGGCGAGATCGAAGGTGCCGGACACGCGTCTGCGACCGGTCGTTTTGACGACGAGCAGCTGTTCTACCTGATGAGCCGTGGTGTTCCTGAGCACGAGGCACGCCGCCTGGTCGTGCGCGGCTTCTTCGCCGAACTGATCAACCAGATCGGCGTTCCCGAGGTGGTCGACCACCTCATGGCAACCGTCGAGGCCGAGCTGGCCAAGTCCCGTAACAACTGAGCTGTAAGGAATACATATGTCGACTCTGCGTATTAAGGATCTGCACGTCTCCGTCGAGACTGCCGAAGGCCCCAAGGAGATCCTCAAGGGCGTCAACCTGACGATCAACTCCGGTGAAATCCACGCCATCATGGGCCCCAACGGCTCCGGTAAATCCACCATGGCCTATGCCCTGGCCGGTCACCCCGACTATGAGATCACCTCGGGTGAGGCCTGGCTCGACGATCAGCTCATCACCGAGATGAGCGTCGATGAGCGCGCCAAGGCGGGCCTGTTCCTCGCTATGCAGTACCCCGTCGAGGTGGCTGGTGTGTCCGTCTCGAACTTCCTGCGCACCGCGAAGACCGCGATCGACGGCCAGGCACCCGCCCTGCGCTCGTGGGTTAAGGAAATGAAGACCTCCATGGAGAACCTGCGCATGGACCCCGACTTCGCCGAGCGCGATGTCAACGTCGGCTTCTCCGGCGGCGAGAAGAAGCGCCTCGAGATCCTCCAGATGGAGCTCCTCAAGCCCTCCTTCGCTGTCCTTGACGAGACCGACTCCGGCCTTGACGTCGACGCGCTGCGCATCGTGTCCGAGGGCGTCAACCGCGTCCACGGCGAGACGGGCTGCGGCGTCATGCTCATCACGCACTACACCCGCATCCTGCGCTACATCAAGCCCAGCCACGTTCACGTTTTCGTCGACGGCCACGTCGCGGCTCAGGGTGGTCCCGAGCTGGCTGACGAGCTCGAAGAGAACGGCTACGACAAGTACCTGGGTCTCTGATCGCCGTGTCGCGAGACTTTACCGCCGCCGAGCTCGACGCGATTCGCATCGATTTTCCGATTCTGAGTCGCGTCGGGCGCGGCGGCGCGCCCATTGCGTACCTGGATGCCTCCGCGACATCCCAGAAGCCCGCGTGCGTCATCGACGCCGAGGCCGACTTCTATCGCCGCAGTAATGGCGCGGTCCACCGGGGCACGCACCTGCTGGGCGACGAAGCGACCGACGCATTCGAGAGCGCGCGCGGCGCTCTGGCCTCGTTTGTCGGTGTGTTGGCAGACGAAATCGTCTGGACGAAGAACGCGACCGAAGCGATCAACCTGGTTGCCTTGTCGATTGGTCACGCCTCGCAGGGCATGGGCGGCGCGGAGTCTGCGTCGCTGCGCGTGGGACCGGGCGATCGTATCGTCTGCACGCGCGCCGAGCACCACGCGAACATCGTCCCGTGGCAGCAGCTGTGTGCGCGCACGGGAGCCGAGCTTGCCTGGCTCGACCTGACGCCGGACGGCCGCATTGACCTGGAGACGCTCTCGGTCATCACGCCGAACACTCGTCTCGTCGTGTTCACCCACGTCTCGAACGTGACCGGTGCCGTTTCTCCCGTCGCGGCCGTGAGCGCTGCGGCCCGCGCCGTTGGCGCACTTGTCCTCCTCGATACCTGCCAGTCCAGCGCACACATGGCGCTGAACCTCTCAGAGCTCGACGTCGACTTCGCGGTGTTCTCCTCGCACAAGATGCTCGGCCCCACGGGTGCCGGTGCACTGTGGGGGCGCCGGTCGCTCCTGGCGGCGATGCCGCCCGTCCTCACCGGCGGCTCCATGATCGAATGGGTCACCATGGAGGAATCTACCTTCATGGCACCGCCCGAGCGTTTTGAAGCGGGCTCGCAGCCCGTCGCTCAGGTCGCTGCCTGGTCGCTGGCACTGCGCTACATGTCGGCGCTCGGCATGGATCGCGTGGAAGCACACGAACACGCGCTCACGTCCATGATGCTCGACGGTATCTCGTCGATCGATGGCATCAGGGTTCTCGGCCCAGACTCGGATGTCGATCGCATCGGTGTTGTTGCCTTCGCCGTGGACGGTGTGCACCCCCACGACGTCGGCCAGTTTATGGATTCTGTAGACGTAGCAGTGCGGGTTGGTCACCACTGTGCGATCCCGTTGCATACTTTCTTCCAGGTGCGTTCCTCCGCACGTGCGTCAGTTGCCCCGACGACTACCGCTGACGAGATCGAACGCCTCATCGACGGGCTGTCGAAGGTACGCAGCTTCTTCGGTCAGTAGAATTGCACGTGACGGTTGGGTATGAAAGGAAGCCATGGGCAGTCTTGAACAGTTGTATCAGCAGGTCATCTTGGATCACGCTCGTGAAAAGCATGGTGCTGGTGACCCGTCGGGCATGGACGCATCGTCCCATCAGGTCAACCCCACTTGCGGTGACGAGGTCACCTTGGGCGTTTCTCTCGATGGCGATCATCTCGCCTCCCTTCAGTGGGAAGGCGATGGCTGCTCGATCTCGCGCGCATCGCTGTCCATGATGACCGATCTGACGCAGGGTAAGTCTGCCGAGGAAATCGGCCGTCTCTACCGGGACATGGAAGTTATGATGCATTCGCGTAATCTCGGCGTCGACGATGAGATCCTCGACGACCTCGGTGACGCAGCCGCTCTGGAATCCACCTCCCAATTCGCTAATCGCGTCAAGTGTGCCCTCCTGGGGTGGTATGCGCTGCGCGACGCAATGGCCAAGTCCGGCATCGATATCTCCACCGCGGGCGAGCCCGCCGATCAGTAAAGGAACAGGAATGAGTAACCCGATGGCTCAGTCTGAGCCGGTCGAGCAGCGCTTCGGCACACCCGCTCAGGCGCAAGCTCCCAGCGCCGAGGTGCCCACCCGCCAGATCGACGGCACCGACGTCATCGAGCAAGGCACGCTCGCAGCCGAAAACGTGCTCGAGGCCCTCAAGGATGTCATTGATCCCGAGCTGGGCATCAACATTGTCGATCTCGGCCTGGTGTACGGCGTCGTGATTGGCTCTGAGAACCAGGTCCGCCTCGACATGACGCTGACCTCGGCTGCCTGCCCGCTCACCGATGTCATCGAACGCCAGGCACAGACGATTCTGTCGGCTGTGACCGACGAAGTCCAGATCAACTGGGTGTGGATGCCGCCGTGGGGCCCCGATCGCATCACGCCGGACGGGCGTGAACAGCTTCGGGCGATCGGCTTCAACGTCTGAGGCACCTTGATGCACAGTGTTCCCGGAACCGAGTGGTTCCGGGAACACTGGTATACGGCCCCCAATCGGTGTGCTGACGTCTCTCGTTCACCAGTGTCAGTAGATTCGGTGTTGTGCGTTCCGCTCCTCACACTGTTCCGGTAACCTAATGTGAGTCATGGCATGAAGGAAGGGACCAACACCCATGGAGATGCTCGACAACAACCAGGGCAAGCGCTTGGGAGACTCCCTGCGTGCCACGCTTGACGATGACGCGAAGCTGTCGATTATTAGCGCGCACTTCAGTCTTTTTGCCTATGGAGAGCTCCGCGAGGAACTTGAGCGCCTTGACTCCGTGCGTGTTCTGTTCAATGAACCGACCTTTATCCGAGACATGAAACGGAGACTGAGCACTCTCGAGTTTGACATTGCCCAACGCGCGCAGGGACAGCGCGAGAAAGCACTCGCGGAATCCGGCTTGGAGCTCACACTTCGTAACAAACTGAACCAACGTGCTCTCGCGCGGGCGTGCGCATCGTGGTTGAGGAATAAGGTGACGCTACGCTCCGTGCGGCGTGAGCATGTGCTCCAGTATCCGCCGAGTTATGTCATCGAAGGTGCTGCGGTGAGTCCTCACCTGTTTGCGGGGCAGGGTGCTACTTTCACCTTGGAGGGATTGGGAGTCGCGCGCCGTCCGGACACGCTGACGATGATTACTCACTTTTCGGGGGATGAGGCCAAGGCACAGGTTGAGTTCCTGATGGCGCAGTTTGAGTCCGTATGGGCGAATGAAGAGGCAACATGTGACGTCACCGAGCAGGTCGTCGAGCAGGTGGAGGCGATGTACGCAGACAACGCCCCTGAGTTCATTTATTTCCTGACCCTGTACCACATCTTCCGGCGTTTCCTTCAGGAGACCCGGGACCACAATCCACGTGAAGACACCGGCTTTTTCGATTCGGTGATATGGGGCAAGCTCTACGATTTCCAGAAGGACGCCGTCATCGGGGCGATTCGTAAGTTGGAAAAGTACAACGGCTGCATTATTGCTGATAGCGTCGGCCTGGGGAAGACATTTGAGGCACTCGCCGTCATCAAGTACTACCAGCAGCTCAACAAGAATGTCCTGGTGCTGTGTCCGAAGCGCCTGCGAGAGAACTGGACTCTCTGGATGCAGGCGAGTGATGAGCGTAATCCCTTGGCCGCGGACCGCTTCAATTACAAGGTGTTGAACCATACGGACCTCTCACGTCGGCGCGGCAAGAGCGGGGATACTGACCTAGAACACCTACAGTGGGGCACATTCGATTTGCTGGTCATCGATGAGAGTCATAACTTTCGCAATAAGGCCTCGACCGCAACAAATTCGAACCGTTACACGCGCCTGATGAATGAGGTCATACGATCCAACGGACGCACGAAGGTGCTCATGCTATCGGCGACCCCGATCAATAATCGTCTCACCGACCTGCGCAACCAGATTGAACTCATCACGGAGGGACGCGATGACTATCTCGAGAAGACTGACGGCATCGGTTCCATCGATGCAGTGATGAGGTTGGCACAAAAGCGCTTCAACCTGTGGAGTTCGCAGGCACATGGACGTCACACGACGCAGAGCTTTGCCGAGTACGTCAACGCCGACTATTTCAAGCTTCTTGATGCCCTGACCATTGCGCGTAGCCGCAAGCACGTGACGAAATACTACGGCACCGAGGCGGGTACATTCCCCAGCCGCCTCGCCCCGCGCAATGTCCAGGTGCCCATTGATTCGCGAGGCGAGCTGCCTCCTATCAGCGAACTCTACGCAATGATCAGCGACCTGACGTTCGCCCAGTATCAGCTTCTTTCCTACGTGCGTGAGGATGCTCGCCCTGGCTATGAGGTCGATTACCGTGAGGGGTTCGGCAATGACTTCGGCAGTGAACTACATCGTACGAACGCTGTCGCCGTGCTGATGCGGGTCAACCTCCTCAAGCGCATGGAGTCCTCCGTGAGCGCCTTCCGTACGACTCTGAGGCGCGTGCGCAGTTCCTGCGCCGATATCCTGGAACGGCTTGCAGCGCTTGAAGCACGAAGCATCGACGATGCTCTCAGTTCCATCGAGGTCGGATACGGAATTGAGGGTCTTGAGGACGGCCTCGATGATCGGGAGACTGAGATGTTCGAAGTCGGGGCGCAGATTCGCGTCGACTTGCGCGATGTGGACCGCGAGGCTCTGTCCACGGACCTGACGCACGACGTCGAAATTCTCGACGAACTGATCGATTATTCCTCCGCAGTGACACCGGATCGAGATGCCAAGCTCGGCGCGTTGAGGACACTAATCATCGAGAAGACCGGCGCCGGTCAGATCAATTCGGGTAACAGGAAAGTGCTCGTCTTCAGTGCCTTCGCTGACACCGTTACCTACCTGTATGACCAGTTGGCAGCTGATCTACAGCGCAGCCATGGTCTGACGTGCGCGCAGGTGACGGGCACTCGCAATCGCATCACTGGGAAGCGATACGTGCGCGGTAGCTTCGAGGATATCCTCGGTCGTTTCTCGCCCCATTCGAAGGAATGCATCGCTTTCGCGGAACGTGAAGGGCAGATCGATATTATTTTCGCAACGGATTGCATCTCGGAGGGCCAGAACTTACAGGATTGCGATTGCGTCGTCAATTACGACGTGCACTGGAACCCGGTTCGCATCGTGCAACGCTTCGGCCGGGTCGACCGCCTGGGTTCACCGAACAAGTACATTCAGATGGTGACCTTTTGGCCAGACGTCGATCTGGAGTCCTACATCAAGCTTGAGTCGCGCGTCAAGGCGCGCATGGCTCTGGGCGATGCGAGTGCCTCCGGTGAGGAGAATCTTCTTACCCCATCAGAGGACATGAACGACTTGGAGTATCGCTCGGATCAGTTGCGCACCTTGCGTAGCGAAACCCTCGATCTCGAAGACATGCGGCGAGGAATGTCGATTACGGATTTTGCGTTGGATGATTTCCGAATCGAGCTGGAGCGCTACATGAACGCTCATCCGGGCATTCTGCAAGGCGCACCGACAGGCTTGCACGCGGTCGTCGACATTCCGGATAGCCTGCGCGCTCAGGTGAGTCCAGGAGTGGTGTTCTGTCTCGAACAGCGTGGAGACACCGGTGATAGCAGTGGTGTAACCGCGCCGCTCTCTTTGATTTACGTGCCAAGGGATGCAACGGGCGCACGGGTGTTGTCCCACCCAACGTACTCCCTGGACCTGCTCAGGCAGCTGTGCGAGGGACGTCATGAGCCCCTGGACGCCCTGTGTGCACAATTCAATCGAGATACACGTGATGGTGAGGACATGAGTGTGTACTCGGCTCTGCTGGCGCAGGCTGTCGCAACGGCGATCACGCAGGGAGAAGCAACGACCCTCGAATCGCTGTTTACACCGGGAGTGATCTCCCGCGGAGCCGCGTCAGAAGCAGACTTTTCTCTGGTGAGCTTTGTGGTGCTCCTATGAACTCCATCGACTGGGCTTCGACGCTGGCCATGCCGCCCGGCGTCCGCCGTTTCGAGCGTACGATTCCCACGCATGCGCTGGAGCGCGAGGCCGAACTGACGCGCACGCAGTGCGACGGCCTGGGCAAAATGACGGGGCTGACTCTCCTGGGTGTCGTACAGGAGGGTACGACTGGCATTCCCGCGGCAACGGCGATGGGCCGCCGTATCGATGCGGTGTTGTTCTTGTGGGCGTCCCTCGGTAACACGCGAGCGCTCGAATCGACTGCCACCATTGTGCACGGATGTTTCCCGCATCCCTCAGTCCTGATACAGGAGAACACCCGCGGAGACGTCTGTGTTTCTGCTGCACTCACGTCGCGCAGGAAGCGTGCAGCAGGGTTGAGTGTCGATGCCATGGAGGTGGACACCAGTGTCGGTTTGTGGCGACGCACTGAGCAGGGGAAGGCGTTCTTGTCCTCGTTGGCTTTCTCTACCCTTGATCAGCGCACGCTGGCTCATCTCACCGCGGACATGATGGCGAGAATTCGCTTGGCTCGCGTCGCTCATCTCGTTGGCTTCTATCCTGATCCGGAGCTGTGCCGTAGCCCGGATGTGGTGGCGTTGATCGAGTGCTTGCTTGAGCGTCAGAGCAGGCAAGATCAGCTGCGTGCGCAGTGGAAGGCACGCGGAACCACGCAGCGCGAGCGTCTACGGTTACGAATTCCTCTCGCCGAGGCGATGAGCCAGACGAAAGCAGCTATCGAAGAGTTAACGAGGCGTTGTGGACCTTAACGCTCTCAGCGCCCGAGAGTCTCCCGCACGAGCTGCGCGACCTTGCGGCGCAAGATCTTACCCATCTGGTTACGCGGCAGTTCGGCGATGACGACCAGCTGACGGGGAAGTGCGTAGTGCGCGATGGTCTTTTCCGCCCAGGCACGCACTTCCTCAAGAGTCAGGGGTGCACTCCCGTCTTCCATAATGATCGCCGCGGCGACCTCTTCGGTCGCATCGGACACGGGAATGCCGACAACTGCGACGTCTGAGACGGCTGGATGGGATCGGATTGCTGCCTCGACCTGGGACGGGTAGACGTTGAATCCTCCCGATAGGATGAGTTCCTTTTTGCGGTCAGCCATCGAGATGAAGCCGTCGCTGTTCACACCGATGTCGCCAGTCTTGAACCAGCCTTCGGAGGTAAAGACGCGCGAGCTCTCCTCGGGTGCATCCAGGTATCCGTCGAAGACCTGCGGGCCACGCACGATGATTTCACCGGGCTGCCCGTCCTCGACATCGACCGTATCGTCTTCGAGGGAGACGAGGCGCAGCTGCGTCGAAGGGAACGGAACGCCGAGGACGCCGTGGCGGCGCTTGTCCGACAGGGGAGCGCCCGTGAGGACGGGCGCGGTTTCAGACAGACCGTAACCTTCGACGATCATGCCACCGGTTGTTTCCTCCCAATCTGCGGCAAGCGCGGTCGACAGCGGCATGGCTCCGGCTACCGCGTATCGGATGGAGGTGATGTCGGTATTCGTCTTGTGTGCCTGGCGCAGGATCCGCTCGAACATCGGCGGGACACCTACAAAGAAGGTAATCGGGTGCCGCTTGTGTGCGTCGAGCGCCATCTGCGCATCGAACTTCGGCAGCAGCACCTGGGTCGCCGCCTTGCGCACCGAAGCGCATAGGAAGAACGTCAAGCCGAAGGCGTGGAAGTAGGGGAGGAGAGAGAAGAACGTTTCGGCTCCCTCGTGCAGTTTCCACACCCAGAACATGCACTGGTTAACGTTGACACCGATATTGCGGTGGGTGAGGGGCGCCGACTTCGGGATACCGTTCGTGCCCGAGGTATGTAGGATGACTGCGCGGTCGTCGCCGGTTGGTAGCGGGTGGCTCGAATCTATCGGCGCGGACGAGGCCGTGGCACGGTCCCAGGAGCGTGTCTGCGCGGGGACGGAACCACGCAACTGGTTGCGAGTCTTCCGTGCGCGGGCGACGGGCAGACGAAGAAGCACACGCTGTGACATCGGCATACCGTGCGAAATATCGACCGTAAACACCGTGTCGAGAACATCGAGCGGGTAGGCGTCCACACACTTTTCCCACACGATCGCGACCTTGCCCCCGTGGCGTGCCAGCTGCCCCGCAATCTCCGAGGCCGGAGCAAGCGGGTTGTGCTGCGCAGCGACCGCTCCGATACGCATACACGCGTAGAAAGCGACGAAGGCCTGCGGGCAGTTAGGCAGTGCGATGGCCACCGTGTCGCCGGAACGGACCCCGGCCTCGTGTAGAACCCTGGCGGCCTTGAGTACCTGGTCGCGTACTTGCGCGTACGTGGTCGTTGCGCCAAAGTAATCCAGCGCGATGCGGTCGGGGTACAGGCGCGCCGCATTATCCAGGAGACTGTACAGTGACCCGTCGGGCACGGGAACCTCGTAGGGAACCGCGTCGTACATGTCGTGAGCTTGCTCGACGATGCTGCGTGTCATGACTTCCTCCTGGGAATCGGCGAATCCAATTGTACCGACCCGCAGAATTCCTTACACCTGCGATGCCGACCACGTATCGCACGTGGAAATATCTCCGGAGTCGAGGCCGCGCTGCAGCCAGGTCGCGCGTTGATCGGCACTGCCATGGGTCCAGGTCTCGGGATTGGACGTGCCCTGGTACTTGGTTTGCAGGCGGTCATCGCCAATAGCTTGCGCGGTCTGCAGGGCACCCCGAACCTGATCGGCGGTCGGGGTCTTCAGGTAGGGCGTACCCGTTGACGGATCGGGAGTATTCGACGCCCAGTGCATCCACACCCCCGCGTAGCAGTCCGCCTGAAGTTCTGAGCGCACACCCGCACCCTGAGCGCCAGTCTCGCGCGTGTCGTGAGCGCGGAAGACCCCCTGTAGATTCTGGATGTGGTGGCCCCACTCGTGGGCAACGACGTACTCCTGAGCAAGCACCGAATCGGAGGCGCCATACTGAGAGACCATGTCGTTGAAGAAACCGAGATCCAGATACACGGTGGAATCACCGGGGCAATAGAACGGTCCAACGGCACTCGTCGCGTTCCCGCATGCCGTCGACACGGAATCCGTGAAGATCTGGAAGTCGGGAAGCTCGTAGGTTACGCCCGTCCCCTGATCAGCCAGCTGAGTCTTCCACACTGCGTCAAGCGACTGCGCGGTCGCAACCATTCGGCACTCGACGCGCTCGTTTGCGTCCTTTCCCGTCTGGCACGACGACACGTCCACCGAAGAGGAGGACGAGGAGGAGGTCTGCGGTGACGACGATAGAAGGCTCGTGAGATCAATCCCCGTGAAGTAGGAAAAACCGAGGATGAGGAGGACACCGAGAATCGACCCGCCGCCGGCCCCTGCAATCTTGCGCCCCGCACCCGACGTGCCGACACGGGACGGATCCAAGCGGATATTGTCGTTAAAGCTCATGAATGCTCCCGGGAGTTAGCGGCGTCGACCGGCTTCGTAGCGGCCGAGCATGTCGGAACGGAACTCATCGAAACAACCGTCCTCAATGGAGGCGCGAATACCATCCACGAGGCGCAGCGTGAACCACTCGTTGTGAATGGTGGCCAGCGTCGCTGACAGGATTTCCTTCGCCTTGAAGAGGTGATGGATGTATGCGCGCGTGTAGTGGGTGCACGTGTAGCACCCACAGCCATCGACGAGGGGCGAGAAGTCACGCTTGAAGCGTGCGTTCGTGATGTTGAAACGACCGTCGGGGGTGTAGATCGCAGCGTTACGTGCGACGCGTGACGGATTCACGCAATCGAAGGTATCCGCGCCCGCCGCGACACCCGCAAAAAGATCCTCCGGTTCGGAGATACCCAGAAGATGGCGAGGTCGATCTTCGCCGAGCTCTTCGCACACCCACGACACAATCGTGCCGAGGTTTTCCTTCTCGAGGGCTCCTCCTACGCCAAAGCCGTCGAAGCGCTGACCATCGACGTCCATATCGGCCATCGTGCGAGCGGCCAGACGGCGCAGGTCCTCCCACTGGGCACCCTGAATAACGCCCCACAGCTGCTGATACGGCTTGTGGGAGCGTTCCTCGGTGAGGCGCTTGTGCTCGGCGAGGCAGCGCGCCGCCCACGCGTGCGTTCGCTTGAGTGATTCCTCCTGGTAGGAGCGCGGGTGAAGAAGGCTCGTGAGCTCATCGAACGCAAACATAATGTCGCTGCCGAGCTGATGCTGGATCCCCATCGATACCTCGGGATTGAACCGGTGCTTCGACCCGTCGATGTGGCTGGAGAAGATCACGCCGTCGTCGTCCACGACTGCGTTCGAGGCCTTGATGGCCTGCATTTGGACGGCGGGATCCGTTGGGTCGGCTTGCCCAGAAAACTCCTGTGAGAGCACCTTTTTGAAGCCCGCGCCGAGCGACAACACCTGAAAACCGCCGGAATCGGTGTACGTCGGACCCGACCAGTTCATGAACTGGCCGAAACCACCCGCCTCGTCGACGATGTCGGATCCGGGCTGCAGGTAGAGATGGTAGGCGTTCGCCAGCACTGCCTGGGCACCCAGACCTCGAACCATCTCGGGGGTCAGTGCCTTAACGTTCGCCTTCGTACCGACGGGGATAAACGCCGGGGTACGAATATCACCGTGCGCGGTATGGAGGACTCCGGTGCGGCCCAGGCCCCCGTGCGCTTCCAGACGTGTGCCGATCGTAAATCCGCGGTCAGGGGAGTGGCCGCCCGACGAGGCCGGGGCCTCGAACGGCGTGAGCTGCTCAGCAGCAGGGGAGGAGAGCCAGTTGTCGGTCATCGATCAAAGACCTCGTCCTTCTTCAGTCCCTCAGTGCGGCGGATGGCGGCGATCACCGGATAGGTGACAGGGAGAAGAATGACCTCCAGGAGGACCTTGTAGAAGTACCCGGTCACCGTGTAGTTGATGAAGTTACCCAGCGTCATCTCGCCGTAGAACAGGATCGTGCAGAACAGAATGGTATCCGCGGCCTCGCCGACGACCGTCGAGCCGATGAGTCGGGCCCACAGGTGCTTCGTTCCCCAGCGACGACGGATCCACACGAGCACGTAGGAGTTCAGGAGCTGGCCAGCCAGGTAACCGGCGAGAGAAGCCACAACCGCGCGCCACACGACGCCGAGAACCGCAGCGAACGCCTCCTGGTTTTCGTAATCGGGCGCGGGGGGCAGGTACTGGACGATAAAGAAGGTCAGGGATGCGAGGAACGAGGCGACAAAACCCATGATGATGACGCGCCGCGCGCGTGCAAATCCGTACACTTCCGAGAGCACATCGCCGATGATGTACGTCAGCGGGAAGAGGACCGCACCTCCGTCAAAAATGAGATAGTGCGTGGACGTGCCGAGCATAAACGCCTTGGTCGCGGCGATATTGGAGATGAGCAGCAGTGCCACGAAGGCGACGGAGATGATGTCAAGGGCGCGCGTCTGGCGCGCCGATCCAGACGGAATGGGGCTGTCGGACATGGTGTGAAAACCTCGTAGATTGACTCAAAGAAAGGGTGATACCCGACATCCATTGTGCCTGTTGATCGTGCCGTTGCGCGCATCGGGAGGGCTCACGGCGTGGGTTGATTCGCCCACAGGCACCCCTCCCTCTACTCTTGGAGGGTGATTAACGTCCAGGATTTCTCATTGCGTATCGGTGCCCGTGAGCTCGTCAACCACGCAAGTTTCCGTGTCGATAAAGGCATGTGCATTGGTCTCGTCGGCCGTAACGGCGCCGGTAAAACAACGACGATGCGACTGCTCGCAGGCGAGGCTGATCGCGGCGGCGCCGCCGAGCACACCGGAACCATCACGTCCAACGGCACCGTCGGCTACCTCGCGCAGGACACTCACGTCGGTGATCCACAGATGAAGGCCCGTGATCGCATCATCTCTGTGCGCGGCATCGACTCGATCATCGCGCGCATCCGCAAGGCCGAACACGAGATGTCGACGACCGAGGGCGCGCGGCAGCAGCGTGCCATGGAGCGCTACGTCAAGCTCGATCAGCAGTTTACGAACTCCGGAGGGTGGGCTGCCAACGCCGAGGCGGCGCAGATCGCTCATTCCCTCGGTCTCGAGGACCGCGTCCTCGACCAGACCCTCGATACCCTCTCCGGCGGCCAGCGTCGCCGCGTCGAGCTGGCACGCGTGCTCTTCTCCGATGCGGATGTACTCCTCCTGGATGAGCCCACGAATCACCTCGATCACGACTCGATCATGTGGCTGCGCGACTGGATTAAGACGTTCCCCGGCGGCGTCATGATCATCTCCCACGACGTCAAGCTCCTCGGCGACACGGTCAACCAGGTGTTCTACCTCGATGCAAACCGCGCCCAGATCGACATCTACCACCTCGGGTGGGCGGCGTACCTTAAGCAGCGCGAGGAAGACGAACGTCGTCGGCGTAAGGAGCGCGCCAATGCGCTGAAGAAGGCCGAGCATCTCAAGGCGCAGGGCGAAAAGATGCGTGCCAAGGCCACAAAGGCCGTGGCCGCCCAGCAGATGCTGCGCCGTGCTGAGGAGCTGTTCGCCCAGGCCGGACAGGAAGCCACGCAGGAAAAGGTGGCGCGTCTGCGTTTCCCAGATCCCGCTCCCTCCGGGCGTGTTCCCCTGACCGCCGAAGGACTCTCCAAGTCGTACGGCTCGCTCGAAGTTTTCACCGGCGTGGATCTGGCCATCGACCGCGGCTCCAAGGTGGTTGTGCTCGGCCTGAATGGCGCAGGAAAAACGACGCTGCTGCGCCTTCTCTCCGGCATCGAGGAGCCGGACTCGGGACGCGTCGTGCCCGGACATGGACTCAAACTCGGATACTACGCCCAGGAGCACGAGACCCTCGACGACACCCGCACGATTCGAGAGAACATGGCCGAGGCCGCCCCCACACTCGACGATACCCACGTGCGCAACATCCTCGGACAGTTCCTCTTCCAGGGCGACGACGTTGAGAAGCCCGTCTCCGTCCTGTCCGGCGGCGAGAAGACACGCCTTGCCCTGGCGACCCTCGTCGTCTCGGGCGCCAACGTCCTGCTGCTTGACGAGCCAACCAACAACCTCGATCCAGCATCGCGCGAGGAGATCCTTGCCGCTCTGCGCGACTATGAGGGGGCCGTCATCCTCGTGACGCACGATCCCGGTGCGGTCACAGCCCTGAATCCTGAGCGTGTCCTGCTTCTTCCGGACGCAGATGAGGACCTGTGGGACGACAGCTACCTCGACCTCGTCACCCTCACCTGACAGCGACACTTCTCCATCCCCTCGTTAGGTGCCGCGGGGACGACAAAGGCCGGGACTGGGAAAACCCAGCCCCGGCCTCGTCGAATGAGGATCAGAGCACCTTGGAGAAGAACTCCTTGGTACGCTCCGACTGTGGGTTGTCGATGACCTCGGCGGGAGCTCCGGCCTCGACGATCACGCCGCCGTCCATAAAAACGACCTGATCGGCGACCTCGCGGGCGAACCCGATTTCGTGGGTAACGACCGCCATCGTCATGCCGGAGGCGGCCAGATCCTGCATGACCTGGAGAACTTCACCGACGAGTTCGGGATCAAGCGCGGACGTGGGCTCGTCGAAGAGCATGATCTCCGGATCCATCGCCAGCGCGCGGGCAATCGCCACACGCTGCTGCTGGCCACCCGAGAGCTCGGCGGGGTAGTGGTCCGCACGATCGGCCAGGCCCACGCGATCGAGGAGCTCGAGTGCCTGCGTGCGCGCCTCACTCTTCGAGCGCTTGAGAACCTGAATCGGGGCCTCCATGACGTTTTCGAGTGCCGTCTTGTGCGGGAAGAGATTGAAGCGCTGGAACACCATGCCGATACGGGAACGCTGGGCCGCGATCTCCTTATCGTGACGCTCATGTAGCACACCGTGGTCGTCTTCGCGGTAGCCGAGCAACTCGCCGTCGACGAACACGCGACCGGCACTAATGTCCTCAAGCATGTTCAGGCAACGCAGGAGCGTCGACTTGCCGGAGCCCGAGGGACCGAGGATCACGCATACCTCGCCGGGAGCGATATCCAAATCAATACCCCGCAGGACGTGCAGGTCGCCGAAGAACTTGTGGACTCCGCGCACGGAGACCATGGGCGTCGTGGTCGTCATGGTGTCACATCCAGAAACTTGAGCTTAGTGGTGTGCGTCTCGTCCTCGCTGTCGGCCTTCGAGGACTCGGTGGGGGATTCCGCAGCCGCATTATCGCGGCGTTCGAAACCCTTGCCATAGTACTTTTCGATAAAGGACTGAATCCACATCAGGAGGCTCGTGATCACGAGGTACCAGATTGCCGCGGCGATGAGGAGGGGCACAGGCGCAAACGTCGCCTGGCCACGCTGACGCGCAATGAACGTGAGCTCGAGGGTGAAGGGAATCGCCGACACCAAAGAGGTCGTCTTGAGCATCGAAATCGTCTCATTGCCGATCGGCGGGACAATCACGCGCATCGCCTGCGGCAGGATGATGCGGCGGAAGATCGTTCCGCGCGGCATGCCCAGAGCGGTCGCAGCCTCCCACTGGCCCTTCGAGACGCTCAACAGACCAGCGCGCATGATCTCAGCGAGGTAGGCACCCTCGTTGAGGCCCAGGCCGATGAAGGCCATCCAGAAAGGGGTGAAATAGGTGGCCGTATCAAAGCTCAGCTCCCAGCCCCACAGCGAACCGAGGAACGGCACGCCGAAAGACAGCGTCGGGTACAGCGTGGGCAGCAGCGACCAGAAAATCAGCTGCGTGTAGATAGGTGTTCCGCGGAAGAACCAGATGTAGGCCATCGCCACCCAGCGTAGGACTGGGTTCACGGACTGACGCATAATCGCCATCGTGATCGCGAGCACGGTGCCGACCACCATTGCGAGGACCGTCAGAATGATCGTGAAGAGCACGCCCTGCATGATCGAACGCGAGAACAGCCACTGGAAGACGACCTGCCACTGGAAGTTTGCGTTCGTGATGAGAGCGTGGGCGGCCATCGCTGCGAGAATCGCGGCGACGATTGCGCTCGCCCACCTCCCCGGGCGGGGGACCGGTTTCGCGTCGATCAGCTCGACGCCGTCTTTGATGATTGCCATGAGAGCCTCAGTCGTTCGTCGCCGGGTTCAGCTCGGCGGTGGTCAGGGCTGCGTCCTGAGCGCCATAGGTGGACAGGATGTCCTTGAGGTAGCCGTTGTCCATCAGGTATTGCATGGCCTTCTGGACGGCCTGTGTCAGTTGTTCGTCGTTCTTGCTCAGGGCCACGCCCTGCGGTGCGGATTCGATGACGTCGCCGACCTGCTCGATCTTGCCGCTCGAGAGATTTGCGGTGTAGCCGATGACCGTCGAGTCAGCAAAGGTTGCGTCGTACTGGCCGCCGATGACCTTCGTGGTGATATCGGTCTGCAGGTCGTGCGGCATGATCGTGATCTTGTCCTTGCCGTCGGCTACGCACTTGTCCGACAGTTCGGTTGCGTAGTCTTCCTGCGCGGTACCGGTCTGCACGCCGATCGTCTTGCCGCAGGGGTTGGTCGGATCGAAGTTCTTCGGGTTGCCCGCAGCGACGCCGTAGGCGGAGCCCACCTGGACGTAGGAGATCAGGTTTGCCTGCTCCTCACGCTCGGAGGTGATCGTGAAGGACGAGATGCCGACGTCGAACTTGGTGCCGAGCGCCGGGATGATCGTCGGGAACTCCGCGTGGCTGGTCGTTCCCTCACTGAGGCCCATAACCTTGGCCAGTGCCTTGTTGATGTCGACGTCGTATCCCTGAGGAGTCTGCGAGTCATCACCGAGGAATTCGGCGGGGGCATAATCGGCAGACGCACCATTTCGCAGCGTGCCGCGCGCCTTCACCTCGTCTGGAACCAGGGCAGCGATCTCGTCAACGGTCGGAATCTTCGACACGTCGTACGAGGTCGTGGCTGCGGTGGTTGCCGATGTGTCCGAGCCGCTGGTCGACGAGCTGGTCGACGTCGGATCCGCGCAGGCTGCGAGAGGGAGTGCAGCGGCAGCTGCGAATGCGATGAGGGCGTGTGCCTTCGAGATGGTCATGATCTGCCTTCCGATGGGAGTGGGCCAAGGCCCGTGATTGCTACCATTATGCACCCATATGCATATAAATGCATATTATGCGTAGTGTGTCACGAGTCAGTTGACGCTGGGGTTCAGCTCTGCTGTTGTGAGAGCGGCATTATCGGCGCCGTAGGTGGCCAGGATGTCTGTCAGGTAGTCGTTGTCCATCAGGTACTGCATGGCCTTCTGGACTGCTTCGGTGAGCTGAGCATCGTCCTTTGCGACCGCAATGCCCTGAGGTGCAGATTCGAAGGTGTCGCCGAGCTGTTCGATCTTGCCGCCCGACTGGGCGCTCGTGTAGCCAATGACGGTAGAGTCGGCGAGCGTTGCGTCATACTGTCCACCAATGAGCTTGGTGGCAATGTCAGTCTGAAGCTCGTGGGGCATGACAGTGATCTTGCTCTTTCCTGCTGCGACGCATTCGTCAGAGAGGGTGGCGGCGTATTCCTCCTGGGCTGTTCCAGTCTGAACGGCAATCGTCGTCCCGCACGGATCGCTGGGGTTGAAGTTCTTCGGGTTGCCGGCAGCGACGCCCCATGCGGATCCAACGTTGAGGTAGGACACCATGTTGACCTGCTGTTCCCGATCGGTTGTGATGGTGAAAGACGAAATGCCGACATCAAACTTGGTCCCGAGGGCGGGGATGATCGTTGGGAACTCGGAGTGCTTAGTCTCCCCGCTACTGAGGCCCATGACCTTCGCGAGCGCCTTATTGATATCGATGTCGTAGCCGATCGGCGTCTGCCCGTCGGTGTCCATGAACTCTGCAGGGGCGTAACCGGTCGAGGCTCCATTGCGCAGGGTGCCCCGCTTTTTGACATCGTCTGGGACCAGTGCTGCGATCTCGTCGACTGTGGGAATCGAGGAAACATCGTATGACGTCGTGCTCGATGCGGTCGCCGTCGTTGTCGCACCTCCCGAGCCCGTGCTCGTTGTTGGGTCCGCGCACGCTGTCAGGGCTGTCGCGGCACCGGCTATGGCGAGTGTGGCGAAAATTGTCTTCGTATGCATGATTATGTTCCTCGGTATCCGTACGTCAGTGAAACTGTGTGCTCAATATGCAAGCACATGCATAGTATGCATTATGTGATCGTCTCGGATAGTGGATACACAAGTGGGCAAGCACTCAGTGCTTGCCCACTTGGAACAGTTGCTCAGTTGCCCCGCAGTGCACGGCGCGACGGCTTGGCGCGGAGTGGATCGATCCCCTTCGGGATCGGCGGCTCGCCCGAGCGCAGAGCGTTGATGCGTGCGGAAACCTGGGGGACCTCTTCGGGGGTCAGGACGTTCTTAAGTTTACGCAGCTCGCGCTGGAGATCCTTGAGAGCGATCTGACCATCCTCGCGTCCCACCTGAATCTGATGAACCGGAACGTTGCGCATCACCTTGGTCACTCGCTTTGCTTCCGCTTGCAGAAGCGGACGAACGCGCGAGGCGGGACCCTCGGAGATGAGAACAACTCCGGCGCGTCCAACGATGCGCCAAACAAGATCCCGCTCGCGGGTAAACGCAATAGGCTGCTCGGGGATGACCCAGCCCCGCTGGATTTGGGACAGGGCGACCTTGACGGCTCCCGCAGTATCTTCGACCTGTGAGAACAGAGCCCGGCGCGCTAGGAAGCTCAGAAGGGCAAGAGCTGCGGTGAACGAGCCCATGAGGCCAACGACAAGCCAGCCAATCCACGAGGTATTGGACAGCCAGGCCACCAGCATGAAGATAGCGATCACCACAGCGGCTGTTCCGAGAAGCATCCACGGGAGCGCAGGGTATGTGCGTGCGGTCAGGCGGTACGCATCGAGGATGTTCTGATAGAAGCGCCTCTTAGCGGGGGGATTCGATTCACTCATAGGGTCATTATTCTACGCGGAGAAGATAAGTAAAAGCGCTCGCGTCCGACCAGGTACTTTATAAAATGAGTTGCATCACATTATGCGGATTTGGACAATGGGAACATGAAAATCGGCGGATATGACATTGGGCAGGTCTTTCACATTGGGAGCAATGGTCCATTGTGGAGGACGCGCACCGACGCAGGCGATGCATTAGTCGCGCTACGCTCCCCTCGAGAGGGGGAGCACAACCTTGCGCGTTGGAAAGCGTGGGCATCCATCAGCTCGCGCCATGTCGTTACCCTGCGCGATGTCGTGCGCTCGGATGACGGCCGGTGGGCAATCGTCGAAGACTATGTGCGCGGACGAACTCTCGATTCTGAACTCGGTTCGGCTGACCTCCGCCCGATCGCAACACGGCGTCAGATCGTCCACGGGATCGCGGCTGGCGTCAGCGCGTTACACGCCGCCGGAATCGCGCACGGGGACCTCACGCCAACGAACATCATCATCACCCCTGAAGGTCGAGCCGTCATCATCGACCTCATCGATGAAATCGGTGACGGCGAAGGGACCCCCGGGTGGAGTCTCGAGACATCAGGGATGGCGGGAGACCGACAGTGTCTCCGTCAGATCGCCACACTCCTGAACATGGACGAAGAGCTGGAGCTTTTAGGTTTCTCTGACTCGTCGTCATGGCACGCAGATGCGACCCCGACGGTTACCGAAGCGGATGAGCACATCATCTTGCGCGAGCCCGTCGATCCCGAACGCATCATCGCTCAACTGCGGGCTGCTGCACTGCGCGAAGACACAGTAACTGAATATGACGAGGGTGACTTCTCGCAGGATATGCGTCACCGCAGCGGCGCGAGGCGAATTGGGAGACGGTGGCGGGTGGGTATTCTCGTCGGTGGCCTCGTTGTGATCATGGCAGGTCTGGCCATCATTGCGTATGGGACGTGGCGCGAGACCTCACAGGCCAGAGGTAGCGCACCCGGCACACAATCGTCGGGCCCGGAGACTTCCTCGCCCGCCCCATCCAGTATGTGTGAACCGGCTGCCCTCACCGATCTCATTAGTCGTGCAATCGCGACGCGTGATCGTGCCGTTGTGGACGGTGACGCCTCTGCTCTCGACTCGGTACTCGGGGGCGAACTACTCGAGCAGGACACGACCCGAATCGACACGATGCGCTCGCAAGGTGTTCGCGTCGCGGCCCTCTCTTCGACGATTGACAATGTCGCTGTGCTCTCCTGTGAGCAGGGAGCAATCGATGTGGGTGCAACACTCACCGTCCAGTCATCTCAGGTGTGCCGCGCGGATGAATGTGAAAACCGCGATATACCGGAAGCAACAGATCTCGTTATCCGCGTTGATCCCGTGTCCGGCAAAGTTGTCAAAGCGCAACCGGTCACTGCAGACGATGGACAGAGCGATACGGCACCGGGTTCTGCCGGGTAGCGTCACATACTGATGGGGTGGGCCTGCCACGCAGACCCACCCCATCACGGGTGATAAGCGGTGATCAGAGACCCAGGTCGGCCTCGAACGCGCCTTCCTCGAGACGCTTCTTCACATCCATCAGGAAGCGAGAGGCGTCCGCACCGTCCACCAGGCGGTGGTCGTAGGACAGCGACAGGTACACCATCGAGCGAATCGCGATGACGTCACCACCATCGGCGCCCTTCATGACCACGGGGCGCTTCACGATCGTGCCAACACCCATGATCGCAGTCTCCGGCATGTTGAGGACCGGGGTGTCGAAGAGGGCACCGCCCGAACCGGTGTTCGTCACAGTGAACGTGGAACCGGACAGCTCATCCGGGCCAATCTTCGAGTCGCGGGTGCGGGCAGCCAGATCGTTGATCGATGCTGCGATACCAGCGATGTCCTTGTCACCGGCGTTCTTGATGACGGGAACCAGCAGACCGCGCGGCGTGTCAACGGCGATACCCACGTGCTCGTGATCGAAGTACGTGACCTCCTTGTCGTTGATGGTCGCGTTGATCTTCGGGTGGTAGGCGAGAGCTTCCGTTGCAGCCTTGACAAAGAAGGGCAGGAACGTCAGCTTCGTGCCGTGCTTGGCCAGGAAGGCGTCCTTGGAGCGCGCACGAAGAGCGGCGACCTTGGTGACGTCAACCTCAATGACCGTGGTCAGCTGAGCGGCAGTCTGCAGCGACTCGACCATGCGGCGGGCGATCGTCTGACGCAGACGCGACATCTTCTCGGTCGTGCCGCGCAGCGGCGAGGGCTCACGGACGACTGCAGGCTGCGTGGCGGCCGGAGCTGACGGCGCGGCGGGAGCCGCGGGCGCTGCAACTGCGGCGCGGGCAGCAGCAGCGGCAGCCTCGATGTCTTCGCGACGGATGCGGCCACCGACACCGGTGCCCGATACTGTTGTCAGATCGACGCCGAGCTCGCGAGCAAGCTTGCGCACGATGGGCGTGACGTACGCGGAGCCGGTTACGGCGACGGGGGCCTCGACGACCGGGGCAGCCGACGCCGTCTGTGCCAGAGTCGAGGCATTCGGGAACGGATCCACCGGCGCAGCCGGGGCTGCCGGGGCCGCAGGAGCTGCCGGTGCAGCGGGAGCAGCGGGAGCAGCAGGAGCAGCGGGAGCAGCAGGCGCTGCCGGTGCAGCAGGTGCCGCAGGAGCTGCAGCCTCTGCTGCCGACGCGGCGGTCGGGGCCGACGACGAGATAATCGCGACGACCGTTCCGACCTCGACGGTCTCATCCTCGGGAACACGAATCTCCGCGAGGAAACCGGCCACGGGGGAGGGAACCTCCGAGTCAACCTTGTCCGTCGACACCTCGAGCAGCGGCTCGTCGGCGTCAACGGCATCGCCCACGGACTTCAGCCACGTGGTGACGGTGCCCTCGGTGACGGATTCGCCCAGAGCAGGCATACGCACCTCGGTACCCTGCGCGGGAGCCGCAGCGGGCGCCGACGCAGCCGACGCAGCCGGGGCAGCCGGAGCCTCGACGGGGGCGGCAGCAGGGGCGGCGGGGGCAGCCGAGGCCTCGGAAGCGTCGCCGATGCGCGCGATTTCGGTGCCGACCTCGACGGTCTCGTCCTCGGGGACCAGGATCTCCAGCAGGACGCCGGCGACGGGGGAGGGGACCTCAGAGTCGACCTTGTCCGTGGACACCTCAACGATGGGCTCGTCGAGCTCGACGGTATCGCCGACCTGCTTCAGCCACGTGGTGACGGTGCCCTCGGTGACGGATTCGCCCAGCGCGGGCATGGTCACTGAAGTTGCCATTGTGTGTTCTCCTATTAAAAAATTTCGGTCAGTTGTGGACGTGGAGCGGCTTGCCGGCCAGTGCCATAGCCGCTTCACCAATCGACTCGTTCTGGCTGGGGTGCGCGTGGATCAGGGAAGCGACGTCGGAGGGGTACGCCTCCCAGTTCACCATGAGCTCGCCCTCACCAATCTGTTCGCCGATGCGTGCGCCGATGCCGTGGAAGCCCACGATCGGACCGCCCTCAAACGAGACCAGCTTGATGATGCCCGATGTGGCCAGGATAGACGACTTTCCGTTTCCGGCGAGGTTGTACTCGACCGTACGCACCTGGTCGCCATACTTTTCACGCGCCTGCTTTTCGGTCATGCCGACAGAGGCGATCTCCGGCTCGCAGAAGGTCACGCGCGGGATGTTGATATCCGCCTGCATCGTCGGGTTCAGGCCGGCGATTTCCTCGGCGACGAAGATGCCCTGCATGAAGCCGCGGTGAGCGAGCTGGAGGCCGGGGACGATGTCGCCAACCGCGTAGATGTTGCCAACGCCGGTGTGCAGGCGGTCGTTGGTGATCACGAAGCCGCGGTCCAGTGTGATTCCAGCCTGCTCGTAGCCCAGGCCCTCGGTGACGGGGCCGCGGCCGACGGCGACCAGGAGGACGTCAGCGTCGAAAGCCTTACCATCTTCGGTTTGAACGTGAACGCCCTGCTCATTCTGCGTGGCCGAGGCAAAACGGGTGTTCGTGTGGAACTTGATGCCGCGCTTGCGGTAGGCGCGCTCAAGCTGTTTGGAGATGGCCTCGTCCTCATTGTTGGCGAGGTGGGGCAGGGCTTCGATGATCGTGACCTCAGCGCCGAAGCTACGCCACACGGAGGCAAACTCGAGGCCGATGACGCCGCCGCCGAGAATCACGACGGAGGAGGGAACCCAATCCATCTGGAGCGCCTGATCGGAGGAAATGACGCGGCCGCCGATCTCGAGGCCGGGAATCGAACGCGAGTAGGAGCCGGTGGCCAGAACGATGTTGCGGCCGGTGATGCGCTGGCCGCCTACTTCGATGGTGTTCGCATCAGCGAGGCGACCCCAGCCGGAGATGACCTCGACGTCACGGGACTTGAGCAGACCCTGCAGACCCTTGTAGAGGCCGGAGATGACAGAGTCGCGGTACTTGCCGACCTGAGCCATGTCGATACCGTTAAAGGTGGAGGCCACGCCGAACTTGGCAGACTCGCGAACGGCGTCGGCGGTCTCTGCGGCGTGCAGGTACGCCTTCGTGGGAATGCAACCGCGATGCAGGCAGGTGCCGCCCACCTTGTCGCCGTCGATGAGGGCGACCTTCATTCCGAGCTGTGCAGCGCGCAGGGCGGTCGCGTAGCCACCGGAACCCGCACCCAGAATGACGATGTCGTAGGTCGATTCGCTCAAGGTTTAAAACTCCTCGTTGATGAGCCGGAGCTCAGATGGTTGTTTTCATGGCGGGCCTCACGGTCCTTATAGGCCTATTGTCCCACGTTTGGGCAATACTGTCTTGAAGCTCGGTGTTTCATCCCGGTGTATCAGGCCACATGACACCCTGTTGTTGAGGATGCTTCGTTGATGCGATGCAGGGCGTCCACGGTCTCGGTAGGATCGGTAACGTGCATGGACATGACGCAACGAACGAGACTGTCGGTGCGCGCGATCAGCGCCCGCCGTCGCTTGGACTTGGCCGCATTATCATCGCTTTGTTTTGGCTCCTGGGAGCCTGGATTTTTGTGACGGCTATTCTCGATCTCTTTCATGCCCAGGGCCAGCCCTGGGGGCCACGAATCGTTGCACTCCTTGCTGGCGTCGACTACCTCATTGCTGCGACGGCTTTGACGCACAACGGACGACGCATGCGTCTGGTCGGCTGGGTGACGATTGCACTATCGATCGCTATCCCGATTATTTTGTGGGTTGCGTCGCTCGGTCTCGATGAACTCAATTCCGCACGCTCCGCATGGACCGGTTTTGGCGTGGACTTCTATTACTTACCTCTTGTCGTCTCAGTTGTCGGCCTGGTGTGGATGTGGCGTTCGAATCCGCGCAGGATCGTCTCCCTCGCGGAGCAGGTGGAGCGCCCTTCCGCCCCGTGGAGGGCTAGCTGAGCCACCGCCTCGCAGGGGTTGCCCGCAGCAAGCGAGGCCCGGCGGATTCATCCGACCTGGGCCTCGCTTCTTTTATGTCCATTGAGGGCTAGATGCCTCCTGGGAAGCCGAGCTGACGCCACGCCTCGTACAGGACGATCGACGCGGAGTTCGCCAGGTTGAGGGAACGGACGCCGTCAACCATCTGGATACGCACGCGGTCTGCGACGCGGGGATGATTCATCGCTTCCTCGGAGAGACCGACTGACTCGCGACCAAAAAGGAGGCCGTCGCCATCGGTATAGGAGATGTCGGCGTACATGGTGGTGGCGTGTCCTGTGAGCGCCCAGATACGTCCCGGCACCTGAGCGAGAGCCTCGTCCAGGCTCTCGTGCACCATGACGTGCGCGAGATCGTGGTAATCCAAGCCGGCGCGACGAAGCTTCGCGTCGTCCATGTCAAAGCCCAGCGGCTTGACCAGGTGCAGCATTGATCCGGTACATGCCGACAGACGGATCGCAGCACCCGTATTCCCGGGGATTTCCGGCTCCCAAAAAATAATGTGCAGCATAATCCTCAGGCCTGGTGAGTAACGGTCAGGGTCGCGCGCGCGATGATGTGCTCAAGCGCCACAAACGAGGCCATGGCTGGAGTCGCATCGTCATCGAGCCCGAGCGAATCCGTATCAAGGGCGTGCACCGCGAATACGTAGCGATGCGGGCGGTCGCCAACCGGGGGAGCGGCCCCGAAGTATGAGGCTTCACCCGCATCACCGCGCAGGTGGAAAGCCGGACCGTCCAGCATGAGATCGGAGGCTCCCGCCCCCGCCTCCAGGTGAGTCATCGATGCGGGGATATCGAGGATAGCCCAGTGCCACCATCCCGAGGGGATCGGGGCGTCCGGGTCGAAGCAGGTCAGCATGAAGCTTGCTGTTTCCTCCGGGAAGCCATGCCACGCGAGATCCGGAGAAAGGGAACCTGCGTCGGCTGTCGCTGACTCGGGCATCGGCGCACCATCGGTAAGAACGCTCGATGTCAGTGTGAATGTGGGGACGTCCAGGCCTTCGTAGGGGCTGGGGGCAGGTGGGCGCTGGTCGATGTTCATGCCTTCTCCTTTTCGCGGTGCCTCCATTGTGACCTATGTGCGCTCGATCGGCGTTCGGGACGCAGATGTGTGAGCGCGGTTCTACACTTCCCCTATCGAACACGTGTTCTATTGTTGGAAGGGGGGAGTGATGACCAACGCGCACGCACGGCTGCTCGCGGCACGCGACGTACTAAACCGCGCCGAACAGGCTGTTGGACTACGAGCACGCGACGATATTGAGCATGTGCCTGCTGGTACCTCTCTCGTCCTCCTAGGACCGACGAGCAGGTCCGAACTCATCCGTCTACTCATTGATGTGTGCCCCACCGGTGGGTGGATCGGTGTGTGTGGAGTTGGCGATATCGGTTGGGAGTGGGCGGCTCAGCAGGGGATGAACCTCGACCGTGTTCTCGTCTTAAATGCGGAGAAAGAACACCAGGTGGGCGATCTGTGCGCCCTTCTGGTGGATGCCTGCGATGTCATCTGCCTCGATATACCTGAATTATCCCGACCGCACCAGCGAAACCTGGCGGCGCGTGCCCGCTCAATGGGACGCACAATCGTGACGCTTTCTCCCTGGCAGGGGCTTTCTCGCACCCCCGCGCCACATCGACGAATGCGGCTGGTGGTCTAGGTGCGTGACATGGTGGTGTGGGTGCCCGACTGGCCGGTCCACTGCCTCGTGGTTGACCTGCCGCCGGGTGGGGCCGGGGCCGTCGTGCATGCTGAACGCATCCAGGTAGCCAGCGCGGCGGCTCGGCGGGCTGGCGTCAGGAGCGGCATGAGCGTACGGGAGGCGACTTTTTTATGCCCCGACCTCCTCTGTCTGCCTCGCGATCCCGATCGCGAGGCCAGGGCATTTAGCGCGGTTATTGACGCCTTCGACTCAGTAGCGGCTGGGGTTCAGTGCATGCGTCCGGGCCTGGCCAGGTGTCGGGTGCGGGGCCCGGCTCGTTGGTACGGAAGCGAAGAGGCCGCCGCCTCGGCTCTGGTGTCGGCGATCGAGGAGGCTGTCGGAGTCGAATGCTTCGTCGGCATTGCAGACGGTCCGGTTGCGTCCCTGAAAGCGGCGCGTGAGGGACGTATCGTTCCTCCCGAGGAAACCCAATCATTCCTGGGACACATACCGTTACGCGAGGTTCTTCGCTCTGTTTCTCCCGCAATGGGCAGCAGAGCATCGAATACTGTCGAGCTCTTGCAAGGCCTAGGGGTCCATACCTGCGCGGATTTTCTTAGCCTTGGTCGCGGTCGCGTGTGTGAGCGTTTCGGGGACGTTGGCGACGCGCTCTGGATCCTTGCATCTGGAGGCGAACACACCGGTGCTTCGGCTGATCGTATCCAGCCTGACATTGCGGTGCAGTGCGATATTGATGCCGGTGGAGAATCCATCGACACGATGATGGTTCCCATTCAGCGCATTGCACGAAAACTGTCGCACAAGTTGGCGCAGGGTGGGCTCGTCTCGCAGACGCTGCGCATTGACGTAGAAGACGCAGGGGGCGGGCAACGCACTCGCACGTGGAGCGGATGCGATCTGTGGGCTCCCGATGATGTCGCGCTTCGCGTTCGATGGACGCTGGCGGGATGGACGTCTGGCGTCGATGGTCCCAGTGGTGCTGTAGCCAGCATCCGCGTCACCGCATGCGATCCCCGGGAGGGACAGGGTGCGACCGCACTGTGGGGACGAGGAGACCGCGAGCGCGACGTATCGCGCAGTGTCGTGCGCATCCAGGGTATGGCGGGGCCGGATGCGCTCCTCGTTCCGCGGGTGCAGGGTGGTTATGATCCTCGTAGTCGCGTGGTAATGGCCAGATGGGGCAGTGAGCCTCGCCTGCGTTCGTGTGAGGGGGCGTGGGAGGGGCGCATTGCTCAGCCTCCGGCGACGCTTTTTGACGAGCCCGTACGCGTGAGGGTGGTGAGTGCTTCGGGTGTGTTCGATGACGTGCGTGTTGATCATCGGGGAGCCTTGAGCGCGACACCCGCCTATGTCGTCGAAGCCCACGACCCGACACTGTCCACGCCCGGGAGGGGGCGACGCATCGCGGTCGTGCGCGTGGTGGGTCCCTGGCCGGTGTGGGGACGTTGGTGGGCCGAGGAGCGCCCGCGCGCCTACATGAGGGTGTTGCTTGAGGATGGCCGGGATGCGCTCCTTGTTTGGCAGGGAGGGGAGTGGGCGATGGAAGGAGTGACCCAGTGAGCCGGTGACGGGCGCTGGTGCGTGCCGTAGACTGAAAGGATGGTATCGCTGTCGCTGAGTGAAACGCTGGCCTCGCTGTCGGATGACGATGTGATGGCCCTCGTCGGCCCGGCGACGTGGGCAAACGGTCTGCGTTTGGCACGCAGCGGTGCGGTGCGTGAATTTTCTTGGGATGAGGTCGACGAGCGAGCTGAGGCGCGTATCAAAGAGGCGGGGCTGACGTATCGTGTGCGTGTCGAACAGGGGGTGCTGCGTCCATCGCTCTCATGCGCATGCCCGCTTCGAGGCGACTGCCCGCATGCGGTTGCCGCGCTTATCGTCGGACGTGAGGATGCCCGCGAGAAGCGTCGCACTGTGCCCGAATGGAGCCGGGTTCTTGAGCAGATGCTGGGAGCAGATCGCGACCATCTGGGCGATCCCTTGGCCCTCGTTGTTGATGCCCATAATCCCGGCGTCGAGCCGTCTCTCGTTCCTCTTCGCCGTGGCTCCTCGTCGGCGTGGACGACGAAGCGCGCCTCGTGGCTCGATCTGACGGCAACCCAGTGGGCGTCGGTGACCGATGGTCTTGATCCGACGCATGTCTCGCTGATGCGCGAGGGCTACCGCCTGTCTCGAGAGTCGCGTTCGTGGCATTCGCGTACGGAAGTGACGCTCAGCTCGCTGGGAGAGCATGCATACGCGTGGCTGGCGCGCTTGGTGCGAGCTGGGGTGGAGCTGTATGCGTCGCCCGAGGCGCGCGACCGGGTGGTGCTGTCTCATACGACGTGGGATGCGGACATCGATGTGCGCGCTGACGATGGCGGCCTTGACGTCAGAGTTGTTGCGCGTAACGGAGATGACGTGGTGACCAGGCCTCGCATCGACCGCGATGCGGGTGTTCTACTGCTCGATGGAGGGCGGACGATTGCGCGCATCGAGGGGCTGGCGACCCTCGACGGCTTTCCTCTCGATCGCGCTGTGCATATTCCCTCGGCGGACGTCGCTGAGTTTCGAGGATCGTGGCTGCCGGCGCTTCTGCGGCGTTTTTCGATGGCGTCCTCCGACGGGAGTTTCGACGCGCAGGCGCGGCCGGATGTCTCCCTCGTTGGCACGGTGCGCCGCGATGGAGAGTCTGTTGCTGTGCGTTGGTGGGCGGAGTATGAGCAGGGCGCGTCGCGCTCGCGCACTCCTGTGGCCCACTGTATGAAGGACGAGGCCGTGGCGCAGATTGTGCGCCGCGTCGAGTCGTGGGGGAGTGTACCGGATGCGGATCTGTGGACGCCCCCACCGCGTACGGGGCACCTGTCGCCGTGGCAAGTCCCTGCTTTCTTGGAACAGATCGTTAGCGCCGAGGGGCCAGATGGCCTCGTGTGGGATGTTGCGGAGGATGTACGCGCGATTGATGTGCGAGAAGACGGCTGTGACGTCGAGCTAAGCATCGATCCTGCCCAGCGCGACTGGTTCGACCTGAATGTGCGGTTGCGCTTGGGCACCGTCACGATCAGTGTGCGCGAGGCGCTTGAGGCACTAGCCAGCGGTCAGGACTATGTCGAGGTGGAGGGCGTGTGGGTGCGCCTGGACGGGGAACGCATTCGTTCTTTGGCCACCCTCTTGGAGGAGGCTCGTACGCTGTCGGGCTGGGATGGTGAGGAAATGAGGCTCACTCCCATGCAAGTCGGAATGGTCGATCTGGTTGCCGCCGCATCCGACCACGTGAGGTTGAGCGACGCCTGGAGAACGCGCATCGCCCCGCTGCGCGGCGGCTCGGGGGATGAAGGTTTGCCTCCTGTGCCGTCCCTGAGCAAGATCCTGCGCCCGTACCAGCGTCGTGGACACGCGTGGTTGACGGCTCGGCTGGCGCGGGGAATCGGTGGGATCTTGGCCGATGATATGGGCCTGGGCAAGACTGTTCAGATTCTCTCTGCCGTGGCCGCCCTACACGCGCAGGCGCCTGCGGGCGAAAGAACCCCAGTGCTTGTCGTCGCGCCGACGTCCGTTGTTGGTGTCTGGACCGATCAGGCCCGCACTTTTACGCCGCATCTGCGCGTGCGCGTCGTGCGCGAAACCGCCGCGCGCCGAGGAACGACGATTGCGCAGGAGGTCGAGGAAGCCGACGTCGTTGTCACCTCCTACACGCTGGCGCGCTTGGAGGGTGAACAATGGAAGGACGTGCGTCTCGGTGGTGTCATCATCGACGAGGCGCAGGCAGTGAAGAACCCCCGCACCGCGACGTACCGCGTCCTTCGCGACCTCGAGGCACCGTGGAAGCTGGCGGTGTCTGGCACGCCGATTGAGAATTCGCTGTCAGACCTGTGGTCATTGCTTTCTTTGACGTGCCCGGGGCTCTTGCCCCCGTGGGAGACATTCCAGCAGCGGGTGCGTAAGCCCATTGAAAATGGTGCGGATCCGGCACTGCTCGCGCGTTTGACGGCCTATGTTTCCCCCTTTGTTCTACGCCGTACGAAGGAGGAAGTTGCACCCGATCTGCCCGACAAGATCGTTGACATCGTGCGCGTTGACCTGGGTAAGGAACACCGTCATATCTACGACCAATACCTGGCCCGCGAGCGCGCGCGGATCCTCGATCTCTTGCGCGATGTGGATGCGAACAGGATGAGCGTGTTGGCGTCGATCACGAGGCTGCGCCAGCTTGCGCTCGACCCGGCCCTCGTTGAGTCCTCGTACGCGCACGTTGGCTCGGCGAAAATTGAATACCTGGCTGATCGCCTGGACGAGATCGTGCCGTTGGGCCATCAGGCGCTCGTGTTTAGCCAGTTCACCTCATTCCTGGAACGTATTCGCCACGTGCTGGAGCGTCGTGGAATCTCCGTCGTACAGCTTGATGGATCGACGCGTGGTCGCGCTGAGGTCATCGAGCAGTTCCGCTCGGGGCGCGCCCAGGTCTTCCTGATCTCACTCAAGGCTGGCGGCTCGGGGCTGACCCTCACCGAAGCCGACTATGTGTACGTCATGGATCCGTGGTGGAACCCAGCCGCCGAGGAACAGGCGATTGATCGCGCGCACCGCATCGGCCAGACGAAGAAAGTGAACGTCTATCGCATGGTTGCCACGGACACGATTGAAGCGAAGGTCGTGGAGCTTCAGGACCGCAAACGCCAGCTGATTTCCTCGGTGATGAACGGGACGGGAACTGGTGCCCGCCTCAGCGAGGCGGATCTGCGCGGTCTTCTTGATTAACGGCCGACCACGCCGGCCGGTCGTACGGCGATCTTCAGCCCGGCGCGCGTGCGCACCGCTTCGAGGGCCGTACCTACGTCGGACAGTGCAAACTCGTGCGTGATGAGCTGCGAGAGGTCGATGCTCCCGGTTGACAGCATCTCGACGGCACTCGCGTAGTCGTCAAGGGTCGCGTTGGCACTGCCGCTGACGGTCAGTTCGCGATAGTGAACGAGGTTCGGATCGATCTGCGCCATGGCTCCGACGGGGAAGCCGGCGAAGAATGAAATATGGCCGCCGATACGCGCACACTGGATGGCAACGGGGACGAGGCCGGGGTCTCCGACGGCGACGATCACGACGTCTGCTCCCATACCGTCGGTCCATTCCCGAACCTCGTGCGCGAGGTCGTCGCCTTGAGATGTCGTCGTGATCTCGGCGCCCATCGTGCGGGCCGGTTCGAGGCGCGCCGCTCGACCGCATGCCATGACGCGGGCTCCGGCACGCACCGCGAGCGCGCAGTGGATGAGGCCGATCGGGCCGGTTCCCAGCACGAGAACTCGGGAGTCGGCTCCGATTGGCAGTCGGGTTGTGGCGCGCAGGCAGCACGAGAGCGGCTCAGCCAGCGCCAGGAGGGGCGGGGCGATTTCGCGAGCGACGGGCGTCATGCATGCGAGGGCCTCTTCGGGGACAAGAATGAGGTCTGCGAGCCCTCCGTCCACGCCCGTTCCGAAGAGGCGCATGTGCGCACACACGTTGGAACGGCCACTGACACACGCGTCGCAGTGTCCGCAGGTGATCTCCGGCGCGAGACCGACCTGTGTGCCTGGAGCGGGAACGTCGACTCCTGCCCTCAGCTGGTCTCCAATGCGCCATACCCGCGCGGCAATCTCATGCCCGAGGACCACACCCGGGGTCACCCCGTTCGTCTTTTGTCCCGTCGCGATGCGCAGATCGGTGCCACACAGGGTTGTTGTTTCAACGGCGAGAAGAACGTCTCGAGGACCGAGCGCTGGGATAGGACGTTTCTCGAGAGTGAGTGCGCCAGGGGAGCGAAGCGACGCTGCGAGCATGAAATCCATGGTCCCAGCATACGGTTTGTGACCATAAACGTGGCCCCTCTTCGATACGCATGCGTATGCGTGCATGCAGGGAGCCTCCGACACAGTCGAACACCTGTTCGATATAATGGGTGTGTGACCACGGAGCAACGCTACGCAGAACTGCACGCGCACAGCGCTTTCACCTTCCTGGAAGGGACCGACGAACCCGCGCAGATGGTGGCCGAAGCTGCGCGTCTGGGTCTTGATGCCCTGGCAATTCTCGACGTCGATGGCATGTATTCGACGGTTCAGACGACCATGGCTGCTCGAGACTCCGGCCTGCCGATCGTGTACGGAGCCGAGCTGACACTCACACCAGACGCACTCAGGGGAATCGTTCCGGGCACGCACGCTCCGGGGTGGGGGCTTGCTCCCGGCTCTGACGATCCGGGAATACGCCTGCCCATTTTGGCGGCGAGTCCCACCGGGTACACCAACCTGGTGGGGGCCATGAGTGAGCGGGCCCTATCCGCGCCGGGGGAGCGAAATCCCCGCCACAGCCTCGTTGACCTGAGCGTGGCCGGCGGGGACCTCCTCGTACTCACGGGAGGCAGGCGCGGTCCGCTCATGCGTGCGCTGCGCGCCGGTGGCGTGCCCCACGCGCGCCGCGTCCTGGATGAACTCGCGGACACGTTTGGGCGCGACCAGATTCTCGTTGAATGGCAGGCCGCGCGCGGGGACGAGGACGAGGTCGGAGACACGCTTGCGGACCTCGCGCACGCAAGTGGAACGCGACTCGTCGCCACGACCGGCGCGCGCATGTCCCCCCCTTCGAAGCAAGCGCTCGGCGACATCCTTGCGGCCACCCGACTGGGACTCTCCCTCGACGAGGCGCAAGCGCACCTGGGCGCTCATCGTTCCTTCCTGCGCTCACCCTCCGAGATGGCGAGGCTGCACGGCGCTCACCCGCAAGCCCTTGATAATGCCTGCGACGTCGCAGCCTCCTGCGCTTTCGACCTGCGCCTCGTCGCTCCGCGATTGCCCCGCACCCGAGTTCCCGACGGGCATACACCGGACAGCTGGCTCGCACACTGTGCCTACGAGGGTGCCCGCGAGCGCTATGGGACGCGCGCGCAACACCCTCGGGCGTGGGAAACGATCGATCACGAACTGGACATTATCGAACGACTCGGCTTTGCCGGTTACTTTCTGATCGTCAAAGAGATCGTCGACTTTTGCGGCCGCAACGGCATCCTGTGCCAGGGACGAGGGAGCGCCGCCAATTCAGCGGTGTGCTACTGCCTCGGGATCACGGCAGTGGACGCAGTGCGCCACAACCTGCTCTTCGAGCGGTTTTTGTCGGACGCCCGTTCGGGGCCTCCCGATATCGACGTCGACATCGAGGCGTGCCGCCGCGAAGAGGTCATCCAATACGTCTACGACACGTTTGGAAGGGATCGCGCAGCCCAGGTAGCCAACGTCATCACGTATCGCTCGCGCTCGGCGATCCGCGATGTCGCGCGCGCCCTTGGATACCCTATCGGTACAGCCACGGCCTGGTCCCAGGGCAGGGGAGAGCCGCCAGCCCTTGTGAGTAATGCTGCCGCAGCGCTCGCGCGTCTGCCTCGGCACATGGGGATCCATTCGGGAGGCATGGTGCTCACCGATCAACCGGTCTCACACATCTGCCCGGTGGGGTGGGCCGCAATGCCGGGACGCAGCGTCCTCCAGTGGGATAAAGAGGACTGTGCGGATGCGGGCCTTGTCAAGTTCGACCTGCTCTCGCTCGGCATGCTCACGGCGTTGCGCGTCGCTTTCGACGAGCTCCAGGCGGGCGACGTGCATCCGGGAAATCCCGCACATCAGCATCTGCGCGGCTGGGCGTCGCGAGCGGTGCACGGGAGGGGAGACAAGCCACTGGGGCTGCACACTCTTCCGGAGGAGGATCCGCGGGTCTACGACCTGCTGTGCGCAGCCGACACGGTCGGCGTCTTTCAGGTGGAGTCGCGCGCGCAGATGAACACGCTTCCCCGTCTCAAACCGCGGTGCTTCTACGACATTGTCGTGGAGGTGGCTCTCATACGCCCCGGTCCGATCCAGGGGCGCTCGGTCAACCCCTACCTGCGGCGGCGAGCGGGACGCGAGGAGGTCACCTACCTGCACCCACTCCTTGAGCCGGCTCTGCGTCAGACATTGGGCGTGCCGCTCTTTCAGGAGCAGCTCATGCGCATCGCGACGGATGCCGCAGGTTTTTCGGGCGCGCGGGCCGATCAGCTACGTCGTGCAATGGGTGCGAAGCGCAGCCCGGAGCGCATGGAAGCCCTCAAAGGAGACCTCATGGCTGGGATGGAAGAACGAGGGATTGATGCCCCGACGCGTGAGCGCATCTTCGAGCAGCTCAAGGGGTTCGCGGACTTTGGATTCCCAGAATCGCATTCTTTTTCGTTCGCGCACATTGTATACGCCTCATCCTGGCTGAAGGTGCACGCGCCGGAGCACTTTTATGCCGCGATTCTGGCGTCCCAGCCGATGGGTTTCTATTCTCCTGCGACTCTTGTGCAGGATGCCCGCAGGCACGGCGTACGCGTGGCTGGCCCATCGGTGAACGATTCGCTCGTCGATGCCAGCGTGCAGCGCGTGGGGAAGCAAGCGGGGGAGGATTACCATGCGGGACGATCGGAGCGCCTTCCTTCTCGGGGCCTCGTCCCCCTCGATGTTGATTCAGCCCTCGCGGTGCGCATTGGTCTATCTCAGATACGAGGCCTGGGCGCGGCTGCCGCACGCATCGTTGAAGCGAGGAGCGAGGGAGCGTTCACCAGCCAGGCGGATGTGGCCCAGCGTGCGCACGTGAGCGCCTCCGACATGGAAAAACTTGCGATGGCGGGAGCATTCGAATGCCTGGGAGTAGGCAGGCGCGAAGGGGCGTGGGCAGCTGGGGCGCTCGCACAGCCTTACGCACACGCCGGCCAGTGGCAGCCGTTTCTTCCCGGCACGGAAGTGGGTTCCATCGTCCCCACGCTCCCCTCCCTCTCGGAAGTGGAACGCATGCGATCGGACGTCGCCTCGACGGGCCTGACTCCAGGGACGCACCCTTTCGCGTACATGCGTTCCGCGTTACCTGAGGGGGTCTTGCGGATGGGCGATCTCGGGCAGCACTTGGCCGGACGTATCGTCAATGTTGCGGGAGTCATCACCCACCGGCAGCGCCCTCACACAGGCGGCGGGGTCACGTTCCTCTCCCTCGAAGACGAGACCGGCCTCGTCAACGTCTCTGTGTCGGTGGGAGCATGGAAAAAGTTCCGGCGCGTGTGCCTGGAGTCGAGCGCACTGCTCGTGGGCGGAACGCTCGAGTGGGGAGACGGCGCGATCAGCTTACAAGCCTTCAGGATCACACCGGTCGAGCTCCCCATCGAAGTAAAGTCCCGAGACTTTCGTTAGCGTCCGGCCTGGGACACTGTCCTGGCCACCCCATCGAGGATAAACGCGCGCAGGTCTTCGACCGTCTCGCACACAGCGTCCGCCTCGTCGAGACCATCCTCGGTCGCATACCCCCAGCCAACGCCGATGACCGGGATGCCAGCCTCCTGGGCACCTCGAACATCCCAGATGGAGTCTCCCACGATGACGGGGTGAGAGATGTCAGCCCCCAGGGCCTCCAGACGCGTCAGGGCCTCGCGAATGACGGTCGCCTTACTCGAGGACGGATCGGGAGTAGCTCCCGCGACCACGTCGAAGACGCTGGTCAGTCCCAGGTGTTCCATCTGCGCCAAAGCCATCGGCGTCTGCTTCGACGTCGCGGTGGCCAGCGGAATGCCTGCGTCGTGAAGGTCGTGAAGCAGGTCGATAACCCCGGGGAATGGCTCGGGATCGAGATAGTGAGCAACGTACCGGTGACGATAGCCCGCAACAAGATCGGATAGTTGCTGCCCTTCGTAACCCAGGTCACCAAAAGAGTGCCACAGTGGCGGGCCCACATAGGAGCGAAGACGCTGCTCGTCGGGGATCGGCAAACCGCAGTCTGACAGTGTGTCACGGAAAGCACTGATGACGGCCGGTGCGGAATCGACAATCGTTCCGTCAACATCAAAAAGAACAACAGAAATGGACAAAGACACGTGGTTCCCCCGCGTTGTTGGTGCTTTCTTAGTCACTATGCCCTATTATCCCGAGAGAAGCATCCGACACGACCACGAGGAGGGAGACATGGAAACACGAGCACGACTGACGCCGATTGTTCAAGCTAATAGTGCGCGCGCTGCCGCTTGGCGAGTCTTCTTCGAGGCGTCCGGGCGCCTGCAAGGCATTCTCGAGACGCGCCTGAAGCGCACGTACGGCGTCTCTATGCCGGACTACAACATTCTGCTGGCGCTGTGGGAGGCCCCTGGCCACCGTCTGCGTATGGGGGAGCTCGCGGAGCGGGTCGTTTATTCTCCGTCTCGTGTCACCTACCTCGTCTCGAACCTCTCGCGCGACGGTTGGGTAGAGCGCATTCCGTCACAGACGGACCGACGCGGGTATGACGCGTGCCTGACGACACAGGGCATTGAAACTGTGCTTGCTGCCACAGAGCTGCATCAGCAGACCGTCAGCGAGTACCTCCTTGATGGCATGACGGACGACGATATCGACGCAATTGCAAAGGTTTTCGCGACTCTCGACTCGCGTCTGAGGAACAGCGAAAACGAATCCTAGTTTCGATTGGCGCATGTCGACCACATCGTGTTAAGCTTCTACTCGCTTGCGGATCGCAACGGTTCGCATCGCTCACCTGCGCGGGTGGCGGAATAGGCAGACGCGCTAGCTTGAGGTGCTAGTCCTCATTTTACGAGGGTGGGGGTTCAAGTCCCCCTCCGCGCACGAGATGCCCCGGGGCCGAAAGGCTCCGGGGTTTTCCATATCACCGATGAGGAGGCGCCGTGCGTATTGATATGTGGCTCGACACCTGCGATCCCTGGAGCTACCTGGGGCTGCGACACCTTCGCGCGGCTCTCGAGCAATTCGAGCACCACGACGATGTTGAGGTCTACCTGCATGCATTTCTGCTGGATCCCGAACTCGACGCCCCCGTCGACAAGCCGCGTGTCGTGGCCCTTGTTGAATCAGGTGCCGCAACACTCGAAGAGGTGCGAGAGTCCGACGAACACATGCGCGCACTTGGTGCACGCGAGGGCATTCGTTTTGACTTCGACAACCTGATCATCGCGCCGACATCTCGTGCGCACCGCGTCATTGCGGCCGCCCACGACGCGGATATTGACGAGGATACGGTGGCGGGCCCCTCCTCGTGCCAACTCAAGGTCGCCGAGGCAATCATGCGTGCCCACTTCGAAATGGGTCTCGACATCTCCCACCCGGAGGTCCTTATCGGGTGTGCCCAGGACGTCGGCATGCCCGCAGACCTTGCAGCCCTCGCCGTTGAAGACGAAGAGTGGGCCTCTCGTGTCTATTCGGACTTCCAAATGGCGATGCACATGGGTGTCGCTACCGTCCCAACCTACGTCTTCGATGCCCAGTTCCTCGTCGATGGACCTCAGACCACGACCGCATTCACAAACATCCTGGCCACCGCCTGGGAACAATCTCGAAAGGATCACGCATGAGCGAGCAGAGCGCCACCGCCTCGAACACGACTGGGGGAGCGCCCAGCCCGATGGATCTCGTCATGGAGTTCCACCGCACCTACTCCGTGCCGATTCGTTCCTTCGACGATCCGACGCTGTCCTACGATCGCCTTGACCTGCGCATGAGCCTCATTGCCGAAGAATTCGCTGAGCTCGTTGGCGCCGTGTACGGCAAGCGTGCCCGCGCCATTATCGAGGCGGCAACCGCCGCGGCCGCTGGCGCTGATGACGGGCAGCGCGATGTTATCGAGGCTGCGGATGCCCTCGCGGACCTCGTCTACGTTATTTTCGGGATGGCGATTGAATCAGGAATGGATCTGGATTCGGTGCTGGCCGAGGTGCAGGCCTCGAACCTGTCGAAGCTGATGCCCGACGGATCTGTCAAGCTCCGTGAGGACGGGAAAGTCCTCAAGGGCCCCAACTTCTTCCCGCCGAATATCGCACGTGGACTCGGGATCGACGACTAGGAGGACCCGTTCAACGCGGACTAAAGTCCCTACCACGCGCATTCGTGCCCGTCAGGTGACACAATAGACGCGGTCCACTCATAAGGAGGAAAGACATGGCACGCGTCGCAGTCATCGGCGGAGGTTACGGAGGCGTCACAGTCGCTAAGGGGCTCGATCCCCTCGCGGACGTTGTTCTCATCGAACAGAAGGACCAGTTCGTCCACCACGCGGCCGCGCTGCGTGCGGCGGTTGATACCGTCTGGGAACACGCTATCTTCATGCCCTACACGAATCTCCTGAGCCGCGGCGAGGTCGTACGTGGTACGGTTTCGCGCGTTGATGGCACGACCGTCCACGTCTTCGGGCATGACCCGATCGAGGCCGACTACGTTGTCTTCGCCACCGGTTCCACCTACCCCTTCCCGGCGAAGTATTCCTCGTACCGTTCCTCCGTTGCCAAGGCACGCCTTGAGCAGCTGCACGAGAACCTGAGCCGCGCTCGCTCCGTCATGATCGTCGGTGGCGGCACTGTCGGCATCGAGCTGACCGGCGAGCTTGCCAACGCCTTTCCGGGCCTCGACATCACGATCGTCGAAGCCTCGGATCAGATCCTGGGTACCCCCGGCTACACGGACGCGCTACGTGATGAGATCAGCGAGCAGCTGGCCACGCTCGGCGTGCGTGTCGTCACCGGCTCTGAACTTGCCTACCTGCCGCCGCAGAACGTCGGCGACCTGGGCCACTTCATGGTGCAGACCAAGAACGGCGATGTCATCGAGGCGGACCTGTGGTTCCAGTGCTACGGCGCACGCGCTAACACGGGCTTCCTGATCGGCTCCGACTACGAGTCCGTCATGAACCCGAACGGCACCATCCGCGTGGATGCCACCATGCAGGTCGTCGACCACCCGAACGTCTACGCCGTGGGTGACCTGACCGACGTGCGCGAATCTAAGCGCGCTGATGCAGCACGCCAGCAGGCGCGCGTCGTCATCGCCAACATCACCGCCCAGATCGAGGGCGAGACACCCGACGCCCTGTATGAGCCGACCAAGGAATGGGTGATCCTGCCCCTCGGACCGAACATGGGAGCTTCCCAGCTGCTCGACGCTGACGGCCAGACCCGTATCTTGGGTGCCGATCAGACCGCCGAGATCAAGGGAACCGATCTCATGGTGTCCGTTATCCGTTCGCAGCTCAACCTTCCCTGATAAAGTGCGCCGTCTCACGGTAGAATGAGTGCCATGACTGGAGATCCTCGCCGCGCGCTGACGCGCTTGCTGAACGCCTTCGAGAACCACTTCGACATCGCCCGCGATGGAGACGAGGCCGACGACGCCGCGCTCGAAGCAGCCGAGTTGGCGCTGCGCGACGCGTTCTTCACCTACGACGACATTCTGTTCACTCAGCTCGGGGTCGAGTTGCCGTTCGACATCCTCGATGATTCCGATGAGGATGACGAGGACGATGACTCGGATTACGAGGACGACGACTCCGACTTCGGGAATGACGACGACGATGAGGATGATGACGATTTCATCGAAGTTGACGACTGAGTAGCGTCCCGGATGCTCAAATAGACGGGTGGGGCCCGAACCATGCGGTTCGGGCCCCACCCGCATATGCAGTTCACATGACGGCGTGTTCTCGTCTACGACACCGATGCCGCGCGCACAGCAGGGATCAGCATTGACGGACAGGCTACTGCGCGGCGACCTCGGTGAGTACCTGACGAATTGGTGCTGGCAGCGGCTCCGAATAGTCGAGGAGCGTATCGAGCTGACGGAGGGTACGCGGCCCAACCAGCGCGGAACTCACTCCGGGGAAGTCGCGTACCCATGCCAGTGCGACATCGCCAGTTGAACGTTCCAGCCCTGCCGCAGCGCGAGCGGCCGCCTCGATGACTGTCCTCGGATGACCCTCCAGGTAGGGCTCGACCATATGACGCAGATGTGGCGACGCCGCGCGCGAATCAGCGGGAGTCGTGTGACGATACTTACCCGTCAGGGCACCGCCGGCCAACGCTGAAGCGGCGATGACACCGACGCCTCGGCTCGACAGCTCGACGATTGTCTCGGACGCAGACGCATTCGCCAACGAAAAGGGGGCCTCGACAACAGTCATCGGAGCACACGCACCCAACATCCCGCGTGTGACAGCCTCTGCAAGCTCCCAGTGGGATGCACGTGATAAGCCAATATAGCGGGCTCGGCCGGAGCGGTGCGCAAGCGTCGCGGCTTCGAGAGTCTCCTCAAGCGGGACTTCGGGGCGCGGCTCGACGAGCCACACATCGACGTAATCCGTGTCGAGCCTCGCGAGGGCGTCGTCGAGGCTCCGCAGCAGATCGCCGCGGCCTGCGGCGCTGACCCACGCGCCTTCTCCGGCGCGTCGAACCGCGCCCCGCCAAACGAGTGCGACGCGGTGTCTGCCGATGCTCGACAATCCTTCCGATAGGACGTCAACGGCCGTGCCATCACCGTGTGCTGGGGAGCACTCGACGAGGTTGCCGCCAGCGTCGACGAACGCCTTGAGCATGTCGTGGGCCTCGGGCCCATCGGTGTCGCGTCCCCATGTGAGGGTGCCCAATCCGAGTGCGGACAGGTAGAGCCCGCTGCGTCCGCATTGCTTCAGTTCCATGCCTCTAGCCTAGCCGAGTCCGCGCCAGCCACTGCGCGTGTTGGCGCGGCATCGGGGGAGTGGTTCCACCAAACAGCGGACACAGCGAGCGCACGCCACACCAGTTGCACAAAGGATTCTTGCGTGGTGTGAACGAGTCATGCTCAATGTCGTGTTCGATACGATCCCAGAGGCGGTCGATCTGGCGCTCGAAATCGTGGATCTCGTCTGCCGTGGGATCCAGCGTGATCACCTGCCCCGCACGCAGGTACACGAGCTGCATACGCGAGGGGAGAACCTGCGTACGTGCGAGCAGAAGAGCATAGAAACGCATCTGATAGAGCGCCTCTCCTACGTAACGCGGTCCGGGGGCCTTTCCTGTCTTGTAGTCGACGACGCGCAGCCGTCCGTCCGGAGCTTGATCAACGCGGTCGATAAAGCCGAGCAGACGCACGCCGCGCTCGGTCGTCGTGGTGACCCTCTGCTCGCGCGCTGCTGGGGCGATCCACTGGGGCTGCTCGATCGCGAAATAGCTGTCAATGAGCGCGCGGGCATCATCGAGCCACGCCTGCCGGTCGGCATCGTCTGTGAAGAGCGCGGCAACCTCGGGGTTCTTGGCTGCGAATGCCTGGTATTGAGGCTCCACCTGCGCGCGGGCTTTCTGCGGTGTCCGATCGGATGGATCGAGGGCGAAGAGCTCCTCGAGCACCGCGTGGACGACCGTACCCAGGGCTTTCGCGCGAGTCTCCGGCTCCCGATACCCGTCTAGGACATGGAGCCGGTACTGCAGCGGGCAGCGCTCGTATTCTTTTGCGCGCGACGCGGAAAGCGCAGGATCCCACGTGCGAGGTTCAGGAGAGGGAGCGATCAGGTCTGTCATGAATACCACGCTAACCCCTGGCACCGTCATCTGTGTCCTGCCATGGGCGCAGGTGGTGGTTAGCGGTATCCTTTACGTAATGTCTATTCAACGTAATACTTCGATATCGGCCACTGATTTCGGTCAGCCCACCCGCCGAGGCCCGCTTGCCGAGGGTGACCGCGTTCAGGTTCGTGACCCCAAGGGGCGCTTCCACCAAGTCATCCTCGTCAGCGGTGGTCGTTTCCAGTCCAACCGCGGTGGCTTTAACCATAACGACGTTATTGGCCGTCCTGACGGTCAGGTGATTGTCACTGAAGAAGGCCGCCAGTTCCAGATTCTGCGCCCCCTTCAGGTCGACTATGTGATGTCAATGCCCCGCGGCGCAGCCGTCGTCTACCCGAAGGATGCCGGCGTGATCACCCACATGGGTGACATTTTCCCAGGTGCAACCGTCGTCGAGGCTGGTGCGGGCTCCGGTGCCCTCTCGATGGCACTTCTCGATGCAGTCGGCCCGCAGGGGCATCTCATTTCGGTGGAACGTCGCCAGGACTTCGCCGACATCGCGGCAGCCAACGTCGACCTGTGGTTCGGCCGTCGCCATCCTGCGTGGGACTTGCACGTTGGAGACGTTGACGAGATCCTGTGGTCGGCTGAGGCTGGCAGCGTTGACCGCATCGTCCTCGACATGCTGGCTCCCTGGGAGAACATCGAAGCCATCACGCATGCCCTGATTCCGGGCGGCGTCCTCGTGTGCTACGTCGCAACCGTGACGCAGATGTCTCGCCTCGTCGAGGATCTGCGTACGTCTGCGCGTTTCACCGATCCGATCGCGTGGGAGGATATGCGCCGCGAGTGGCACCTCGATGGTCTCGCTGTGCGCCCCGAGCACCGCATGGTCGCCCACACCGGTTTCCTTGTTATTACCCGCCTTCTTGCGCCCGGCGTCACGCCACAGGAGCGTTCGACGCGGCCGGCGAAGGCCGCCGAGGGCCAGGGAGGCGCGTGGGACGACGAGCAGGACTGGAGCCTCGAAAAGGTTGGTCAGCGCGTCAACTCCGAGAAGAAGGTGCGCAAGGTGCGTCGCGACGTCGTCGCTCAGGCGGACACATGGGCATCGGAAGGACGCGAGGGCGCGACCGATGAGTGAGGCTACTGATCGCGAGTCCCTGCAGCGGCGTCTGATCTCCCTGGAGGAGAAGAACGGCCGCCTGACGAGTGCGCTGACAACGGCGCGCACCGAGCTGATCCGCCTGCAGGGGGAGCTGGCCGACGTGTCGCGTCCCCCGCAGACGCTGGCTACTTTTGTACGTGCTTTCCCTTCGTCGCGTCAGATCGAGGTCGTGAGCGCTGGCAAGCGAATGCGCGTTGCCGCGTCGCCAAAGCTCGACGTGACGGACCTGTCGTACGGGCAGTGGGTGCGCCTCGACGACACGTCGATAGCTGTCGCTGCCGATGATTTTCCGCGCAGTGGACAGGTGGTCTCCGTCCTCGAACTGGTCGGCACAGATCGTGTTCTTGTGGCCACTGAAGGCGGTGCTGAGACTCTCCTCGAGCTTGCCGGTCCGCTGCGTCACGGCAATCTTCGACCCGGCGACTCCCTCGTCGTGGATGCACGTGCCGGGATCGCGTTTGAACGCATCGTGCGCGAGGACGTCGAGCAGCTGCTGACCCCCGAGGTCCCCGATGTCACGTATGAGGACATCGGCGGTCTCGACGATCAGATCGCGCAGGTACGCGACTCGATTGAGATGCCTTTCAACCACCCCGAGCTCTATCGCCAGTTTGGGCTTCGCCCGCCCAAGGGTATTCTCCTGTACGGTCCTCCTGGATCGGGCAAGACCCTGATCGCGAAGGCGGTTGCTAACTCGCTCTCCAAGCGAGGGGGAGCCTCGACGTTCTTCCTGTCCATCAAGGGTCCCGAACTGCTCAACAAGTTCGTCGGTGAGACGGAGCGCCAGATTCGCGCGATCTTCGCTCGCGCGCGCACCCTTGCGGCCGGCGATACCCCCGTCGTTATCTTCTTCGATGAGATGGAGGCGCTGTTCCGCACGCGTGGGACGGGCGTATCCTCGGACGTCGAAACGATGATTGTCCCGCAGCTACTCGCAGAGATGGACGGCGTTGAATCGCTCGATAACGTCGTGATCATCGGAGCATCCAACCGCGCAGACATGATCGATCCCGCGGTGTTGCGACCTGGGCGCCTCGACGTGCGTATCCGTGTGGATCGTCCCGACCGCGCGGGGGCACTCGACATCTTCTCCAAGTACCTGACCCCGCAGGTGCCCATCCATGCCTCGGAAATCGAGCGTTTCGGTGGCATCAACGAGGCCGTGGCGGGGATGAGCCAGCGCGCTGTCGATGCGCTCTACGCACGCAATGAGACGACCGCACTCTTCCTCGCAACACTCGTGAATGGCGACCACAAGCGCATCTACCTGTCCGACCTCGTGTCCGGTGCGCTCATTGCCGGGATCGTTGAGCGCGCCAAGAAGTATGCGATCAAGGACGCGCTGACGGGAGCTTCGTGTGGTCTGAGCATGGAGCATCTTCTGCGTGGCGTCCATGAAGAGATGAATGAGTCCTTGGAACTCGCAGCGACATCGTCGCCGGAAGATTGGGCCCGTACCAGTGGCCTCGCCCCCGAAATCGTGAATGTGAAGCCGATTGGAACAGTGAAATGAGCAGCGAACGCATTATCGGTACCGAGACCGAGTACGGTGTCTACCGTCCCGGCGACGCATGGGCGAATCCGATCGCCCTATCCACGACAGTGGTGACCACCTACGGTGAAATCAGCCGTAGGGGCACACCCGCGCAGGGGGCTGGTGTCGTGCGGTGGGACTATACCGGTGAGGATCCGCTGAACGATCTGCGCGGCATGCGTATGTCACGGGCGGCCGTTGATCCCTCACTTCTCACCGACGATCCCTACCACCTCGCACCATCGGGCGGATCCGAGCGCGTTGCTCGCCCCACGGCGGAGGAGCTGGCACTTCCCGCCGCCACGACAGCTGTCTTGACGAACGGCGCACGGCTCTACGTCGACCACGCCCACCCCGAATACTCCGCCCCGGAGACGATCGGTGCACGCGATGCTCTGCTGTGGGATCGCGCCGGTGAGGTCGTTGCTCAGCGAGTCATGGCGCGCCTGGAAGAACAGGGCGAAGAGCCCATCGTCCTCGTCAAGAACAACACCGACGGCAAGGGAGCCGCCTACGGAACGCACGAGAACTACCAGATGCCTCGCATCACCGATCTCGACGCGATCGTCCGTGGGCTGACGCCCTTCATGGTGACCCGCCCGGTGATCTGCGGAGCGGGCCGCGTGGGACGTGGGCAGAAGAGCGAGGTGCCCGGCTTCCAGATGTCTCAGCGCGCCGATTTCGTCGAGAACGAGGTCGGGCTCGAGACGACCTTCAATCGCCCAATTATCAATACGCGCGACGAACCCCACGCAAACCCCGCGCAGTTCCGCCGCCTCCATGTCATCGGCGGCGACGGCAACATGTTCGACGTGTCGGCATTCCTCCGTTTTGGTACGACTTCCCTCGTCCTGTGGGCGATCGAGCAGGGCACTGACCTGCGCTGGGATTCCCTCGTTATGGATGATCCCGTGCAAGAGACATGGAACGTGTCCCACCATCCAGACCTCGACTACAAGGTTTCAACGGCGGGCGGTGCCTATACTGCGGCCGAACTTCAGCAGGTGTATCTGGACCTGGTGCTCGACACCTTCGCGGAAACAGGAACGACACCCACGGCCGCCGACCAGGAAATCCTCACCCTGTGGCAGTCGGTTCTGGATCGCATGAGGGCCGATCTCTTCTCCGTGGCCACCGAGGTCGAGTGGGTGGGCAAATACCAGCTCATCAAGCGTCAGAAGGAACGTGCGGGCCTCGATTGGAACGATCCGCGCCTGAGCGCGATCGACCTGCAATGGTCGGACCTGCGTCCCAGCCACGGCCTCGTCTATCGTCTGGCGAAGGCCGGCATGGTGACGCGCCTCGTCACCGACGAGGACGTCGAACGTGCAGCCGACGTTGCGCCGACCAACACGCGTGCGCACGTACGAGGGTGGGCGGTCGCTCACCGCCGCGATCTCGTGAAAGCATCGTGGACCTCGCTTGTCTTCGATCCCGGTGAAGGGGACTTTGTCCGTTTCCCGATCGCGGACGCGCGCGACACATCCACCCGATAATCCACTTATCCACGAAAGAAGGAAGAACGAACAATGTCGAATCAGATTTTCGCAGGCGGCCCCACCCCCGAGGACGACGTCACCGAGGTCGGCGGCCAGGTTCAGGCGCGCACCTCGTCGATCGATTCCCTCCTTGACGAAATCGACTCCGTTCTGGAAACCAACGCGGAAGCATTCGTTCAGGGCTTCGTCCAGAAGGGCGGCCAGTGAGGTGAGGCGTCGAGTTTTCGGCATCGAAACCGAGTACGGGCTCACCGCAGCATCACCCAGCGGCGCCAAGCCGATGGATGCCGAGCACGCCGCACGCCAGCTGTTCGAGCCACTCCTGCACCAGGGCCGTTCGTCGAATCTCTTCCTGCGCAACGGCGGGCGCCTGTACCTCGATGTTGGCGCGCACCCGGAGTACGCGACCGCTGAATGTGATCGGCTTGAGGATCTCCTCGAGCAGGATCGCGCCGGTTCTACCATGCTCGCCGACCTTGCAACGCAGGCTGACAATGCACTATCCGAGCTTGGTACGGATCTGCGTCTGCATCTCTTCCGTAACAACCTCGACTCGCAGGGCAACTCTTACGGCTGTCACGAGAACTACCTCCTGCACCGTCGCCGCGACTTCCGCCAGGTCGCCGATGCGCTCGTCGCCTTCTTCGTGACGCGTCAGATCCTGGTTGGAAACGGGTGGATCAATACCGCCGCGGCGGCCCCACGGCTTCAGTTCTCGCAGCGAGCCGATCAGATGTGGGATGCCGTCTCATCCGCGACGACGCGCTCGCGCCCGATCATCAACACCCGTGACGAGGCATTAGCTGATTCCGGTGCATACCGCCGGATGCACGTGATCGTCGGCGACACGAACGTCGCGGAGCCCACTACCGCCCTCAAGGTCGGCATGACCGAACTGCTTATCCACGCAATTGAGGACGGCCTTCACATCGAAGATCTGGCTCTCGCTGATCCGATGCGCGCCATTCGCGAGGTGAACGCTGATCTGAGCGGATCGGCAGCCATTGAGCTAGCCAACGGCAGGATGACGACCGCCGTCACCATGCAGCGCGAGATCCGAGACCGTGTCTTGTCACGCATCCCTGTCTCCGAACTTGACCCGTTGCGCGCCTACGTCGTCGATCTGTGGGGCAGGGGCCTCGACGCGATTGCTAGCGGGGACTGGAGTGACATCGACACCGAGCTCGACATTGCGATCAAGCACAAGCTGCTCACCTCTTACTGCGCACGCAGCGGCGCCACGCTCGCAGATCCGCGCGTCGCTCGACTCGAGCTCTCCTACTCTGAGATCACGGCGGATGGCCTACGCGACCGGATGGAGAGTGCGGGGCTCATGCGACGCCTGACAACCGCCGAGGGTGTTCGCCGTGCACAGACAGTTGCACCGGCGACGACACGAGCAACCCTGCGCGGACGCATTATCGCCGCCGCCGAGGACGCGCGAGCCGATCTGAGCGTCGACTGGGTGCACGTGCGCCTCGACGAATCCCAGACGATTCCGCTGTCACTGCAGGACCCGCTGGCTACGACGGACCCACGCGTCGATGCCCTCATCGGGCAGATTGACGCGTCGTCTCCTACGATTCCCGCATGAGCACCGAGTCGTCATCGCCCGATTCGCCTTCCACGCGCCGCGTGAGAGGCTCATCGCAGCGCGCCGCCGCGCGTGCTTCTCGCACGCAAGGGGCCTCGCGCGGTGGGTTGTTTCTACGTATCGGCCTGGCCCTCACATTGATCCTCGTGGGTGGCGGCCTCACGTGGTGGGTATTTGCTCCCTCTTCGCGTACGGAGACGGTACCGGGCGCAGAAGCGAGCGCCCAGTCGACGACGCTTCCCTTGTTCGATCGTGTGGCGGTCTCGGGACGCGTGGGGGCCACACCGACAATTGACATCAAGGCACCGCTGGAAGTCGATGGCTTCAAGGCTCGCGTCATCGAAGAAGGCAGCGGTCGCGAGATCACGGAAGGCTCTCCCGTCCTCGTCTCGATCACAGCCTTTGATGGGACAAACGGACGTATGCTCTCCGAGTCCGGTCGTCCACAGATGAGCCTCGGGATCGTTGGATCGGATCAGATTAGCTCAGACCTCGCCATGCTGGTGACCGGCAAGCGTGAGGGGTCGCGTATCCTTGCCTTCCGCACCGTCGCCATGGGGGATGGCTCTCCCAACACCATGGAAATCGACGTCGTCGACATTCTTCCCTCCATCGCCACCGGCACGTCAGTCGATGCTACCGTCGGCCCAATGAGTGTCGAGATGAGCCCGGAGGGGCCGCTCATCAGTCACATTGCGACGCTCCCCGGCGGCGTGACGACACAGACCCTCATGAAGGGCGATGGCGTTCAGGTTCACGAGGGTGACCGCGTTGTCGCTCAGTTCACCGTTCTCGGTTGGACCGACGGCGTCGTCCGCGTCAACACCTGGGAAACGGGTGTGCCAGCCGTGGTGAATCTCAACACCGCGATGAAGGGCCTTGCGAATGCGCTCGTTGATCAAAAAGTCGGCTCGCGCCTAGCGATCACGATCCCGCCGGACCTCGCCGCGGGCGATGACACCCTGTGCGTTGTTATCGATATTCTCGGCACTGAGCCGGGTTCGGCCACGGCAGGGGATAACGCGCCTCAGTCCTGATCGCTCATCCCGTGAGAGCCACCGGGCATGAGCGTCGCAGCGTGTGGGACACTGGGAGACATGCTGAGATGGATGACCGCCGGAGAATCGCACGGACCCGCACTGATCGCCACGATTGAGGGGCTTCCTTCAGGGTTGCATGTGACGACGGATGATCTACGACGCGCATTGGCACGCCGTCGCCTCGGATACGGTCGTGGTGCCCGCCAAAAGTTCGAGGCGGACGAGGTGTCCATCCTGGCTGGTGTCCGCCACGGTGTCACCACCGGCGCTCCTGTCGCTCTTCGTATCGGTAATTCCGAATGGCCGAAGTGGGAGACGGTGATGAGCGCGGATCCCGTGGATCCTTCCGCCCTGCTGATTGACGCAGGAACGGGCGACGAGCGCGAGATTGCTCGAAACCGACCGTTGACGAGGCCTCGTCCCGGTCATGCGGATCTTCCGGGCATGCTCTCCTACGATTTGCCCGAGGCCCGTCCGGTCCTCGAGCGTGCGAGTGCGCGTGAGACAGCAGCACGTGTCGCCCTCGGTGTTCTTGCCGAGGCGCTCCTAGATCAGGTTGCGGGCGTGGGCCTCGTCTCCCATGTGGTCTCCGTTGGTGGCCAACGCGCCACGGCTAGCGTTCTTCCTACGCCCGCCGATGAGGCGGCCCTCTGCGAAGCATCGATGCGCGCGCTCGACCCGGCCGACAACGCCCGTTTCGAGGCAGCCGTCGATGCTGCCAAACACGCGGGTGACACGATCGGTGGCGTTGCCGAGGTTATCGCCTACGGTATTCCCGTTGGCCTGGGTACTCACGTGAGTGCTCGTGAACGCCTCGACGCACGCCTGGCGGCGGCCCTCATGTCGATCCAGTCCGTCAAGGGCGTCGAGATCGGCGATGGTTTCGCGCAGGCGGCGCTGCTCGGATCGCAGGCCCATGACGAGATCGTGCACGGACCCGACGGCCACCTGACTCGTACGTCTAACCACGCGGGTGGGATCGAGGGCGGGACCTCCAACGGTTCGCCGATCATCGCGCGAGCCGCGTTCAAGCCCATTTCAACCGTGCCTCGTGCCCTGCGCAGCGTGGATCTGGCAACCGGCGAAGAGGCCGTTGGCTTGCACCAGCGTTCCGATACGTGCCAAGTCGTTCCCGGTGCCGTGATCGCTGAGGCTGAGGTCGCGCTCATTCTCGCTGACGCGCTCTTCGAACATGCTGGTGGGCGCTCTGTGAAAGAGATGCGACGCAATCTGGAGGCTTACCTGAGCGTCGTGGGGGAGCGCGCATGAGTGCCCGAGGTCCCGTCGTCCTCGTCGGACTGCCCGGCGCTGGCAAGTCAAAGGTTGGGCGTCTGTTGGCCGAGCGCCTCGGCGTGAGCCACATCGATACAGATGCCCTCGTCGTCGAACGTGAGCGCAGGAGCATCGCAGAGATTTTTGCCTCCGACGGCGAGGCAGCGTTCCGCGCAATGGAAACCGAGGCCGTTGCGCAGGCCCTGACGCACGACACTGTCGTCTCGCTGGGTGGAGGAGCGGCGGCAACTCCGGCCGTTCGTGACCTGCTTGCCGGCCACACCGTCGTCTACATTGATGCTCCCCACGAAGAACTCGTTCGTCGTACTGCCTCGAAGACGCATCGGCCGCTGCTGGCCGAGGATCCCTCCGGGACGCTCGCGCGGCTGCGCACCGAGCGCGAGCCTCACTACCGGTCTGTCGCCACCATCGTCGTTGAATCTGGCCCCGGTCCGGTCGACGACGTCGTCACCGCCATTGCACAGCAATTGGAGCACTCATGAGCACAACCATCGAGGTCATAGGAGAACACCCCTCCACTATCACCATCGGACACGGGCTTGGCTTCGAGCCGATCCGTGAGGCCCTCGATGAGGCCGCGTCCAAGGTGCTTATCATTCATGCGCGGCCGCTCGCACAGCGTGCGGCCTCGTTAGCGCAGTACCTGCGTGACCGCGGAATTGACGCTTCGACGGCCGATCATCCCGATGCCGAGGCCGGGAAGTCGATCGAGGTCGTCGCATCCCTGTGGGACGAGTGCGGACGCCTCCAACTCGGGCGCAAGGATGCGATCATCGCCATGGGCGGGGGAGCGACCACTGACATGGCCGGTTTCGTCGCTGCTACGTGGCTGCGAGGTATCACCCTCATCAACGTACCGACCACGCTTCTTGCCATGGTGGATGCCGCGGTCGGCGGAAAAACCGGCATCAACACATCGATCGGCAAGAACCTCGTCGGTTCGTTCTACCCGGCCACCTCCGTTATCGCCGATATGGACCTCCTCGACAGCCTTCCCGGCCCGGATCTGGCGGCAGGTGCCGCCGAGGTCATTAAGTGTGGATTCATCGCCGACCCGGAGATCCTGCGCATCGTCGAGTCGACCGATCCGCAGGAGCTGCTCCGTGCTGACAGCCCCTACCTTACCGACATCACGACCCGAGCAATCGCAGTCAAGGCACGCGTCGTGTCAGCGGACCTGACGGAGGGTGGCCTGCGCGAGATCCTCAACTACGGGCACACGCTCGCTCATGCGATCGAGCGCGCGAACGACTACACCTGGAGACACGGGGACGCGGTGGCGGTCGGATGTTGCTTCGCTGCGCGACTCGCTCACGCCCGTGGGCAGCTGAGCGCCAAGGAGGTTGCCCGTCATGATGAGCTCTTCTCCCGTGTCGGGCTGCCCACGCGTTATTCGGGAAGCACGTTGGAAGAGCTGACACGCATCATGCTGTCGGATAAGAAGGTGCGCCGTGGGATTCTGCGTTTTGTCCTTCTCGACGGTATCGCGAAGCCCAGTACCGTCTCCGTGGAGCCCTCGGAGCTGGTAGCACCCGCTATGCAGATCGGGATTAGCGCATGAGCCTCATCGTGCTCATTGGGGTCACGGGATCGGGTAAGTCCACCGTTGGCCGCGAGTTCTCCCGCCGCCACGACCTGCCCTTCTACGAGGTCGACGAGGCCGTTGAGGCGCGGCTGGGCGCTTCGATGCGCAGCCTCGTCATCGGCCGTGATCCACGCCTTGCTGACACCGCACGTGAGGAGGCCGATCGCCTTCTTGGCCTTGACGAGGGCATTGTCACGCTCGGCGCCTCGCAACCGCTCGACCCCGTCACTGCCTCGTCAATCGCGCGAGCGCGCACAAACGGCGCGGTTGTCATCGAGCTGAGCGCCGATCTTTCCGCGGTATCACGCCGAGAAGGCCTCGGCGCGCCCCGCTCAGTGGGCCTGGGCGCACCCCGCGCTGTTCTCACCCAACTGATGAAGCGAGCACGGGAGGCGTACGCGTCCGTGGCCGATGCAACAGTCGATACGAGTGAGCGCACCCCGCAAGAAGTCGCGGATTTGGTCGCACGCGCGTGTAAACTGACCCCTGATTACTGATTCCTTCACAAGTGAGGTACCCCTGTGGCAACGACCAATGATCTGAAGAACGGCCTGGTTATGGTCATCGACGGCCAGCTCTGGCAGGTTGTCGAATTCCAGCACGTCAAGCCCGGCAAGGGCCCGGCCTTCGTCCGCACCAAGATCAAGAACGTCCTGTCCGGCAAGACCGTCGACAAGACCTTCAATGCGGGCCTGAAGATCGAGACCGCGACCGTCGACCGTCGCGACATGACCTACCTGTACCAGGATGGCACCGACTACGTCTTCATGGACCAGTCCACCTACGAGCAGATCAACGTTCCCGCCGAGACCGTGGGTGATGCCCGCAACTTCATGGTCGAGAACCAGGACGTCATCGTCTCCCAGCACGACGGCACCGTCCTCTTCGTCGAACTGCCCGCGACCGTCGTCCTGACGATCACGCACACCGAGCCCGGCCTGCAGGGCGATCGCTCCTCCGCCGGCACCAAGCCTGCGACCCTCGAGACCGGCTACGAGATTCAGGTTCCCCTCTTCATGGAGGAAGGCACCCGCGTCAAGGTTGATACCCGCGACGGCTCGTACTCGGGTCGCGTGACCGAGTAATGTCGAAGCAGCACCGCTTCACCTCGCGCACCAAGGCCCGCAAGCGCGCGGCCGACGTTGTCTACGAGGCCGACCAGCGCGGCATGGGATCCAACCCCGACGTGCTGCGCGACCTCTTGCGCGAGCGTCGCGTCATCACCGCGGCTCAGACTCCGCTCCCGGAGTTCTCGATCCAGATCATCGCCGGTGTGGCGGACAATCTGCGTCGCATCGATTCGCTGATCTCGGCGCATGCTCGCGTACCTGGTCTGGATCGCATCGCCGCCGTCGACCTCGCGGTCATGCGCGTGGCGGTGTGGGAGATGCTCGAGAACGACGAGGTATCGCCGATCATTGTTATCGACGAGGCAATCTCGATCGTCCGATCGATCTCGACTGACACGTCGCCGTCGTTTGTGAACGCGGTCCTCGACGCAATCCGCAAGGACCTTGCGTCACCCGCGTGGTTGCGTCGCAGCTCCGATGAGGAGGATGTGCGCGCTCCCGATGAGACCGAGTCGTCGTCTGACAATGAGCTGCCCGCGCAGGAAGCGCCCGCACGGTCTCTGCCTGCTGGTGCCAAGCCGCTGGATGGTGGCAGCGTCGAAGACGAGCTCGATGAACTCCTTGAGGAGTACTGAGCGCTCGCTCTCCATGCCTGGTGGGGCCGACTCTCGGATGAGAGTCGGCCCCACTTTTTCCTTTAATGCCCGCGCCGAGTGCAGATGCAGCCGACCAGGATGGCTGTCTCGATGGGATCGTAGGCATATCAGTAGGGGGCAGGATCGCCACGATCCTGCCCCCTTTACTGCCTGCTATCAGAGAGCGAGGCGGGTGGTTCGCACATCCCAGAACTCGGGACCGTCGACGATGACCTCGAAGGTCCACTCGCCGGGCAACTGCGCGATCTGAGCGAGCAGCGGTCGGGGCAGGTGGGGAGCGCGGATGATGAAGGACTCGCCGGCGTTCATCGACTGGGCAGCACCGAGGACGGCCGCATGACGCAGACGGTGGGGGATAGCGGTTGCATCAATGGTCGGCTCGGGGAGATCGTGCTCGCCGCAGCCACAGCCGCCGCCGCGAACCTCGGGCTGGGGCAGTTGTTCGATGGTCATGGGCTGGCCTTTCTGTCGGAAAGTTTCATAGGCGCCGTTAGCGCACATCGAATTTTACCGGGATAACCCCTTTCATTGCAGTGCTAACGGTACAGCGTGTTGACATGGGAGACGTAATACCCGGTAGGGGTATGTACCAATACCCCTACCGGGTATGTCCTCAAACCCGAGGCCGCGCTTGAATGCTCACCCAACTGGCCCACACGGGTCCGCGACTTCTCCGGATTCACGGCAATTCGTGCTAGCCACGTGGGGTTTCACACGTGGAGGGGTCACACCCTTACCTGATGACGGGCGTAGGATGGAACTACGACAGATCCTTTAATGACCGTCCCGTGAGGCGGGGAAGGAGTGCGCGTGGCCGAAGTGCACGCAGATCGCGCATCGCGCGGCAAAGAAGTATTGGGAGTTGGCGACGTCGCTCGCTCTCTGACACGCATCGCCTATGAGATCGTCGAGCGCAACGGCGGCAGCAATAATCTCGTCATCGCGGGCATACCGACACGGGGAGCGACTCTCGCACGGCGACTCGTCAACCGGATTAAAGAGGTTTCCGGCACCTATGCCGAACTCGCAATCATCGACACCACGATGTACCGCGACGACCTCGCCTCGCAGCCGCTACGCGCGCCAAAGGAGACGCTTGTTCCGGCAAGCGGCATCAATGGTAAGACTGTCATCCTCGTCGACGATGTCCTCTATACGGGGCGCACCATTAAGGCTGCCCTCGATGCTCTCACCCGTATCGGCCGCCCCGCGGCCGTTCAGCTCGCCGTTCTCATTGATCGAGGACACCGTGAGCTCCCCATTCGCCCGGATTACGTCGGCAAAAACCTGCCGACCTCCCGCGACGAAACCGTCACTATTCTGCTCGACGAAACAGACGGGCGCGACGGCGTCCTTCTCGGGAAAGGCCTGTAAACGATGAGCTTGAATCATCTCATTTCGATCCGCGACCTGACGCGCGAGGAGGCGATTCTAATCCTCGATACGGCAGAGCAGATGGCCTCGACGCAACGTCACGGTGTGAAGAAACTCCCTACGCTTCAGGGCAAGACCGTCGTCAACCTGTTTTTCGAGGATTCCACCCGCACTCGCATCTCTTTCGAGACTGCAGCCAAGCGCCTGAGCGCTGACGTCATCAACTTCCAGTCGCGCGGATCGTCTGTGTCGAAGGGCGAATCGCTCAAGGACACCGCGCTGACGCTCGAGGCCATGGGCGCGGACGCAGTCATCGTGCGTCATTCGTCCTCGGGTGCGGCTCACCGTCTTGCGCACGCCGGCTGGATGAACCTCCCGGTCCTCAATGCCGGTGACGGCACCCACCAACACCCGACGCAGGCGCTTCTCGATGCCATGACGCTGCGGCGTCACTACGCTCCCTCGCTTGGCGAGGACGGTGCACCGATCCCGGGGTCGGGCCTCGACGGCGCGCACGTCGTCATCGTCGGCGATGTGCTCCACTCGCGCGTGGCGCGCTCGAACGTTGATCTGCTGACACTCCTCGGCGCACGCGTCACCCTCGTGGCCCCTCCGACGCTGCTGCCCATTGGCGTCGAGACGTGGAACTGCGAGACTTCCTACAACTTCGATGAAGCCCTAGCGAGCGGCCCCGATGCGGTGATGATGCTGCGCGTGCAGCGCGAGCGTATGTCGAGTGCAGGCGGCGGTTTCTTCCCCTCGCCTGGCGCCTACCACGCTGAATACGGTCTCACACCCGCCCGCTTTGCGACGCTGCGTCCTAACGCTGTCGTCATGCATCCGGGTCCCATGAACAGGGGTCTCGAAATCTGCGCTGAGGCAGCCGACTCAGACCAATCTGTCATCGTCGAACAGGTGTCCAACGGCGTCTGCATCCGCATGGCCGCCCTCTACCTGCTCCTCGCTTCGGAAGGACACAGCAATGACTGAACAGACCCGTGACATCCTCATCACCGGGGCTTCGCTCCTGGGCGGGGAGCCGACCGACATCGCGCTGTCGGGCGGCACGATCGTCGCCATCGGCGCAGATGCCCGCAACAGTGTGCGCGACCCCCGCGTCATCGACGCCGAGGGACTCATCGCCCTGCCGGGCCTCGTTGACATCCACACCCACCTGCGCCAGCCCGGCGGTGAAGACGCAGAGACCGTTTTCACCGGCACCCGCGCTGCTGCGGTCGGCGGCTACACGGCCGTTCACGCAATGGCGAACACCACGCCCACACAGGATACGGCCGCCATCGTCGATCAGGTACTGCGCCTGGGAGAGGAGGCCGACTGGGTGGAGGTACGCCCCGTTGGTGCGGTAACCAAGGGTCTGGAAGGAAAGCATCTGGCATCGATCGGCTCAATGGCCCGTTCGCGTTCCAAGGTGCGCGTTTTCTCCGACGATGGCAAGTGTGTATCCGATCCCGTCCTCATGCGTCGTGCGCTGGAGTACGTCAAGGGTTTTGGCGGCGTCATCGCCCAGCACAGTCAGGATCCTGCCCTCACCGAAGGCGCTCAGATGAATGAGTCGACGCTGTCGGGTGAGCTCGGTCTAGCAGGCTGGCCTGCCGTCGCCGAAGAAGCAATCATCGCGCGCGACATCCTGCTTGCCAAGCACGTGGGTTCACGCCTGCATGTGTGCCACCTGTCCACCGCGGGTTCGGTTGACCTCGTGCGTTGGGGCAAGGCCCAAGGCGTGGACATCACAGCTGAAGCAACGCCCCATCACCTGCTCCTCACCGAGCAGCTGGCGGCCACCTACGACCCGCTCTACAAGGTGAACCCACCGCTGCGCCGAGCTGAAGACGTGGAGGCGGTGCGCGAAGGCCTGGCCGACGGCACCATCGACTGCATCGGCACCGACCACGCACCCCATCCGCTCGAAATGAAGGACTGCGAGTGGCAGGCGGGTGCCTTTGGCATGACCGGCCTGGAAACGGCACTGCCGATCCTTATCGAGACGATGGTGAACACGGGACGCATGGACTGGACGGACATCGCTCGCGTCATGTCGACGGTTCCCGCGCGGATCGGCCGCGTTGAATCGCAGGGCCAGGGCCTCGTCGTCGGAGCACCCGCACACGTCACCCTCGTGGATGCGACCGTGCGCGTCACGGTCGATCCCGCCAAGCAGTGGACCCGCTCCACAAACTGCCCCTTCCGCGGTATGGAACTGCCCGGACAGGTGCGCTACACGATCTATGGCGGCGTCCCGACGGTCGTCGACGCCACCCCGATTGCCAAGGAGGACCGATGACCACGTCCGATATCGCCTTGCTCGTCCTGGAGGACGGCACCGTTTTCAAGGGACGTGCATGGGGCGCGTCCGGCCGCACGCTCGGCGAAATCGTTTTCTCCACCGGCATGACCGGCTACCAGGAGACGCTCACTGACCCCTCGTACCATCGCCAGATTGTCGTCATGACGGCTCCGCACATCGGCAACACCGGTGTGAATGACGAGGACCCCGAGTCCTCGCGCATCTGGGTCGCTGGCTTCGTCGTGCGCGACGCTGCCCGCCGCGCCTCGAACTGGCGAGCACGCCGCGAACTGGAAGACGAGCTCGTCTCTCAGGGGATCGTTGGCATCGCCGACGTCGACACGCGTGCGATCACACGCCACATCCGCGAGCGCGGTGCCATGCGCGCCGGCATCTTCTCGGGTGACGCGCTGCCCGTGGGTGCACAGTACCTGGGCGAGGAGGCCGTGGCCTCGCTCGTGCGCATCGTCGCTGAGTCGCCCGCGATGAGCGGGGCGGCACTGGCCGCCGAAGTGTCGACTGACGAGACCTACGTGGTCGAGCCGCTCGGTGACTTCGAAGGCAAGGAACCCATCGCGCGCGTGGTGGCCGTCGACCTCGGCATCAAGTCGCGCACGCCCTACCATCTGGCTGCGCGCGGCGTTCGCGTGTACGTCGTTCCTTCCACAGCGTCTTTCGCCGATATTGAGGCGCTGAAGCCGGACGGCGTCTTCTTCTCCAACGGCCCGGGTGACCCTTCGACGGCCGACCACGAGATCGGTGTGCTACGCGCTGTCCTAGACGCGGGTATCCCATATTTTGGTATCTGCTTCGGGCACCAGCTGTTCGGCCGCGCCCTCGGGTACGGCACCTACAAGCTCAACTACGGTCACCGCGGCATCAACCAGCCGGTGAAGGACGTGGCCACGGGCCGCGTCGAAATCACCGCCCATAACCACGGTTTCGCGGTGGACGCTCCGGTGGGCGAACCGTCCGTCGCGCCCTTCGATTCGGGTCGATACGGCCGCGTCGAGGTCTCTCACATCGGCCTCAACGACGGCGTCGTCGAGGGCCTTCGAGCCCTGGACATCCCCGCTTTCTCCGTCCAGTACCACCCCGAGGCAGCTGCCGGCCCGCACGACGGCGAACTGCTGTTCGATCGCTTCATTACCCTGATGACCGCCGCTAAGGAGACCCACTGATGCCCCGCAGGAACGATCTGTCGTCCGTTCTCGTCATCGGATCGGGCCCCATTGTCATCGGTCAGGCATGCGAGTTCGACTACTCGGGCACGCAGGCATGCCGCGTCCTGAAGGAGGAGGGCCTGCGCGTCATCCTCGTTAACTCCAACCCGGCCACCATCATGACCGACCCGGGGATCGCGGACGCGACGTACGTCGAGCCGATCACCCCGGAGGTTGTGGCCTCGATTATCGAGAAAGAGCGTCCCGACGCGCTCCTGCCCACGCTCGGTGGCCAGACGGCTCTCAACACGGCCGTCGCCCTGTCCGAGATGGGTGTTCTCGAGCGCTTCAACGTCGAGCTTATCGGCGCGTCGATCGATGCGATCCGCGCGGGCGAGGACCGCGAAGAGTTCAAGGAGATCGTCGAGCGTTCAGGCACCGAGGTCGCGCGTTCCTTCATCGCCCACACGATGGAAGAGTGCCACGCCGCGGCCGCTGAACTCGGTTACCCCCTCGTCGTGCGCCCCTCCTTCACCATGGGCGGCCTCGGCTCCGGTTTCGCTTACACCCCCGAGGACCTCGAGCGCATCGCAGGCCAGGGTCTTGCGGCGTCGATCACGACCGAGGTCCTGCTGGAAGAGTCGATCCTCGGCTGGAAGGAATACGAGCTTGAGCTCATGCGTGACAAGGCGGACAACGTCGTCGTCGTGTGCTCGATTGAAAACGTCGACCCGGTCGGCATACACACGGGTGACTCGATCACGGTCGCCCCGGCGCTGACCCTCACCGACCGCGAGATGCAGCGCCTGCGCGACATCGGCATCGCCGTCATCCGCGCCGTCGGCGTCGACACCGGCGGCTGTAATATCCAGTTCGCGATCCACCCTGAGACCGGCCGCATCATCGTCATCGAGATGAACCCCCGTGTCTCGCGTTCCTCTGCTCTGGCCTCGAAGGCAACAGGCTTCCCGATTGCGAAGATCGCCGCTCGTTTGGCCACCGGCTACACGCTCGATGAGATTCCGAACGACATCACGGGCTCGACCCCGGCCTCGTTCGAGCCGACGCTCGACTACGTGGTCGTCAAGGTCCCGCGTTTTACCTTCGAGAAGTTCCCCGCCGCTGACCCGACGCTGACCACGTCGATGAAGGCCGTGGGCGAGGCCATGGCAATCGGACGTTCCTACACCGAGGCCCTGCAGAAGGCCCTGCGCTCGATCGACAAGAGCGGCGTGCAGTTCCACTGGGATGGCGAAGCGCCCAGCCCCGAGGAGACCCGCGCACTCGTCGAGGCGGCGTCGGTTGGCACCGAGGGGCGTCTCGTCCAGGTTCAGCAAGCGATCCGAGGTGGTGCGACGCTGGAGGAGCTCTTTGAATCCACCAAGATCGATCCGTGGTTCCTCGACCAGATGTTCCTCCTCGATGAGGTCGCGACTCGCATCCGCGAGGCTGAGGCGCTCACCGGCGATGTTCTAGCGGAGGCCAAGCGCCACGGCTTCTCCGACCGCCAGATCGCAGCCATGCGCGGCCTATCGGAGGACACGGTGCGCGAAGTACGCGGCGCCTTCGGCATTCACCCGGTCTTTAAGACCGTCGATACCTGCGCTGCCGAATTCGCTGCTCGAACGCCCTACCACTACTCGACCTACGACCAGGAGAACGAAGTTCGTCCGCGTGAGCGCGAAGCCGTCATCATCCTGGGTGCAGGCCCCAACCGCATCGGTCAGGGCATCGAATTCGACTACTCGTGCGTGCACGCGGCCATGTCGCTGCGCGATCACTACGAGACCATCATGGTCAACTGCAACCCAGAGACGGTCTCGACCGACTATGACATCTCCGACCGCCTGTACTTCGAGCCGCTCACCCTCGAGGACGTGCTGGAAATTTACCGCGCCGAGTGCGAAGCGGGACCCGTCAAAGGCATGATCGTCCAGCTGGGCGGACAGACCCCGCTCTCGCTAGCTGCTGATCTCGAGCGCGCCGGCGTGCCGATCCTGGGCACGAGCCCGCGTGCCATTGACCTGGCCGAAGACCGCGAGGAGTTCGGCAAGGTTCTCGAAGCTGCTCACTGCCCGGCGCCCGCGCACGATACGGCGCACACGCCTGAGCAGGTCATCTCCGTCGCCGAAAAGGTCGGCTACCCAGTCCTCGTGCGTCCCTCCTTCGTGCTGGGCGGACGTGGCATGGCGATTATCAACGACGAGCCAGCGCTTCGCGACTACCTCGCAAGCCACGACTCCGAGCTGCTCTTCTCCCGCGGTCCGCTCCTCATTGACCGCTTCCTCGATGCGGCGATCGAGATCGACGTCGATGCCCTGTACGACGGTGAAGAACTCTTCATGGGCGCGATTATGGAGCACATTGAGGAAGCCGGTATTCACTCGGGTGACTCCTCCTGCGTCTTGCCTCCTATGACGCTGTCCGCACGCGAGCTCGAGCGCATCACGGCCTCGACGGAAGCGATCGCACGCGGCGTCGGCGTGCGCGGCCTCATTAACATCCAGTTCGCGCTGCTCTCCGACACCCTGTACGTCATCGAGGCAAACCCGCGCGCGTCGCGTACCGTCCCCTTCGCTTCAAAGGCAACCGGCGTTCAGCTGGCGAAGGCCGCAGCGCTCATCCAGGTCGGCGCGACGATCGCTTCGCTGCGCGAGCGGGGAATGTTGCCCGCCCACGATGCCCGCGAGATTCACGACGGTGGCTCGATCGCCGTCAAGGCTGCGGTCCTGCCTTTCAAGCGCTTCCGCACCGCAGGCGGCGAAATCGTCGATACCGTGCTCGGTCCCGAGATGCGCTCCACGGGTGAGGTCATGGGCATCGACCGCGATTTCCCGACGGCTTTCGCCAAGTCGCAGCTCGGCGCTTCAACCGATATGCCAACCTCCGGTACGGTCTTCATCTCGATCGCTGACACCGACAAGCGCGCAATCGTCCTGCCGGCGGCTCGCATGCACGAGATGGGCTTCACCATCCTGGCAACCTCGGGCACCGCGTCCGTTTTGCGCCGCAACGGCATCGAAGCTCAGGCAGTCCGCAAATCGTCTGAGGGCCGCGGCGACGGGGGAGAGCCGACCGTCGTCGACCTCATCAACGAGGGGGCGATCGACATGGTCGTCAATACACCTCAGCGCAGCGCTCCGCGTAACGACGGGTACCAGATCCGCGCGGCTGCCGCCTCGCAAGACCGACCCGCTGTCACAACACTCCAGGCATTCAATGCGATGGTGCAGGCCATCGAAGTTCGTATGCGCGGGGCATACTCCGTGCGTAGCTTGCAGGAATGGGACATTATCCGATCGGAGGAAACACGATGACCGCATCTGTTGTCAAGCCGGCGTCTTCCGTCGGCTTTGGAGACCGCCTCTACACCGCCATGCGCACGTATGGGCCGGTATGCGTCGGTATCGATCCTCATGCCAGCCTCCTCAAAGAATGGGGACTTGACGACGACGCGAATGGTGTGCGAGAGTTCTCCCTCCGTGTCATCGAGGCACTCGGTGGACGCGTGGCCGCTTTCAAGCCTCAGGCCGCTTTCTTCGAACGGCATGGCTCGCATGGTGTTGCCGTCCTCGAAGAGGTCATCGCCGCATGTCGCGAGGTCGGCACTCTCTGCATCGTGGATGCCAAGCGGGGTGACATCGGCTCGACGATGGATGGTTACGCACATGCGTTCCTCTCTGATTCGTCGCCGCTTGCGGGAGACGCCGTGACTCTGTCGCCTTATCTCGGCGTCGGATCACTGACTCCGGCACTCGAGCTTGCACGTCAGACCGGCAGGGGAGTGTTCGTCCTCGCCCTCACCTCGAACCCTGAGGGCGCGTCCGTCCAGCACGCCCGCACCGCAGATGGAATCAGCGTTGCTGGTCATGTCGTGTCCCAACTGGCGGACTTTAACAGTCAGTGTGAGCAACAACACCTTGGTCCTGCTGGCATCGTCGTAGGCGCTACCGTCGGCGACGCTGTCAAGCGATTGGGCATTGATCTTGCGGCTCTCAATGGCGCTTTTTTGGCACCAGGAGTAGGCGCACAAGGCGCCGGTCCAGCGCAGGTCAGGGAGGTTTTCGCCGGAGCGACGGATGCTGTCCTCGCTTCGTCTTCCCGTGCAATCCTGCGTTCCGGTCCGGCCATCACCGGCCTTCGAGACGCCTACCGTGCGACGGTTGATTCGCTGCAATAATCTGCTGTGTTACTAAAGAAGCAGCGTTTTGGTCTGGCACTAGTGGTCGGGAAGGTGACATAGTTTATTTACCGAAGATCCCAACGGAGGAGATGATCAGAATGGCACTACCTGATCTCACGCCAGAACAGAGGGCACAGGCTCTTGAGAAGGCAACGCAGGCACGGAGGCGTCGCGCCGAAGTGAAGAACGCGCTCAAGGCGCGCTCGATGAACCTGTCGGAGGTTTTGGAACTCGCTGATACAGACGAGGCCGTGGCGAAGATGAAGGTCGTTTCGCTACTGGAGTCGCTGCCGCGCGTCGGCACGAACACGGCCGCCGTGCTGATGGACGAGTACAAGATTGCCCAAAGCAGGCGCGTGCGTGGCCTCGGCCCCGTCCAGCGGAAGGCGCTCGTTGAGCGTTTCGGCTGACGCGGTAAAGCGTGGCACACTTGAGCCATGACTAAGGCTCAACTGACTGTCCTCGCTGGCCCTACGGCCGTTGGAAAGGGAACTGTTGTCGCTGCGCTCACAAAGCGCTACCCGGCACTGAAAGTGTCGGTCTCGGCAACAACTCGCGATCCTCGACCCGGTGAACTGAACGGCGTCCACTACTACTTTGTTTCCCCCCAAGAGTTCGATGCAATGATCGAACGGGGAGACATGTTGGAGTGGGCGCTTGTTCATGGGAAAAACAAGTATGGGACCCCCCGTGGTCCGGTCGATGAAGCTCTCAATGCCGGCAATCCTGTGCTCCTCGAGATCGATTTAGCCGGTGCACGCCAGGTGCGCGCCAACAGGCCCGACGCGCAGTTCATCTTCCTTGCACCTCCCTCGTGGGAGGAGCTTCAGCGCCGCCTCATCGGCCGCGGTACCGAAGGCCCCGAAGAGCAGGCTCGACGCCTTGCCACTGCCCGTGTCGAGCTTGAGGCGGCTTCGGAGTTTGATCACGTTGTGATCAACGACGATGTGGAGCGCGCGGTGGATGAGCTGGCTCGGCTCATTGGCCTGGAGTAATATCTATCTGAATCCGCCACTGAGAGGAAAACACGCATGTCCGGAATCGTTGCCCAGCCCGTGGGCATCACCTCCCCACCTATTGACGATCTGCTGAAGCACGTCGATTCCAAGTACGCGCTGGTGATCTTCGCTGCGAAGCGTGCGCGCCAGATTAACTCTTACAATCTGCAGCTTCAGCAGAACATGATCCAGTTCGTGGGGCCGGTCGTTGACGTACAGCCGGATGAGAAGCCTCTGGCGGTTTCCCTGCGTGAAATCAACGAAGGCCTCCTGTCTCTCGAAGCTAACCCCGAGGCCTGAAGTGGCAACCATCGTCGTCGCAGTGACCGGCGGCGTTGCAGCCTTCAAAGCACCCATCGTGGTCCGCGAGTGTCAACGCGCGGGCCACGACGTGTATATTGCTGCCACGCGCGCGTCGTTGGAGTTTATCGGCCGTTCGACCTGGGAGGGCATCACGTCGCGCCCTGTCGCCGTGGATATCGCGGGGGAGGGGCGTGCCGAGCACGTGGAGCTCGCCCGAATTGCCGACCTCATTATTGTCGTACCTGCGACTGCGAACTCCTTGGCGCATCTTGCGGCCGGTTTCGCGAACGACATGGTGTCGCTGACGGTTCTTGCCTCGAACGCCCCTGTCGTCGTTGCCCCGGCGATGCATTCCAACATGTGGCTGGCTCCCGCCACTCAAGCCAATGTCCGCACACTACGTGAGCGCGGAGTGCACATCATTGATCCGACGTCCGGCGCACTCGGTTCGGGTGACAATGGGATCGGTCGTCTGCCGGATCCAGAGGAAATCGCGCGAAAGGCACTTGAAGTATTTTCTCACCATGAGCGGGCTTCCCACGTGCTCGCCGACCGCACGGTCGTCGTCACGGCCGGCGGTACTCACGAGCCGATCGATCCGGTCCGTTTTTTGGGTAATCAGTCGTCTGGTCGGCAGGGGCTGGCAATCGCATCGGCGGCAGCACGAGCTGGAGCGGCGGTCAGGGTCATCGCGGCCAATATTGAATCGGCTCTCCTAGCAGGGCTCCCTTCAACCGTACAGGTCACCCGCGTGGGCAGTGCCCTTCAGATGCGAGAAGCCACGGTCAGCCAGGTCATAGACGCCGATGCTCTCGTCATGGCGGCCGCCGTCGCTGACTTCCGTCCCGAGGCCGTGTCACAGTCAAAGATGAAGAAAGACCCCACAAACGAGGAGGCACCTACCATTCGTCTCGTGCGCAACCCCGATATCCTCGCTGAGATCGGGCACAGTGAGAAGCGCCCGCCCCTCGTTGTTGGCTTCGCTGCTGAAACCGGCACAGAGGAGGAGATCCTCGCGTACGGTGCCGATAAGGCGGTGCGTAAGGGAGCAGATTTCATCTGCCTGAACCGGGTGGGCAGCGGCGTCGGGTTCGGCGACGTTGCCAACGACGTCCGCGTCCTCGATGCCAATGGTCACATCGTCGGCCGTTACGTCGGCTCGAAGGATGAAGTAGCGGCAGGTCTCGTCGGCCATATGGCCTCATTCCTTGATAATCTAAAGCGGTGAGTCAACAGCTTTTTTCTTCTGAGTCCGTTACCGAAGGCCACCCCGACAAGGTCTGTGACCGCATTTCCGATGCGATCCTTGACGCGCTGCTCGCCGCCGATCCTCGCTCGCGTGTCGCCGTCGAGACGATGGCGGCAACCGGCCTCATTCACGTCGCCGGTGAGGTGACCACCGAGGCGTACGTTGAGATCCCGGAGATCGTGCGCCGCGAGATCCTCTCGATCGGATACGACTCGTCGCGCGTTGGCTTTGATGGCGCGTCCTGTGGCGTCTCCGTGTCGCTTGATGGCCAGAGCCCCGACATCGCCGGCGGCGTCGACGAGGCCCTTGAGGTGCGCGGCACCCAGGGCGGCGATCCACGCGACCGCCTCGGCGCTGGCGACCAGGGCATCATGTTCGGCTATGCCTCCTCCGACACCCCCGATCTCATGCCTGCCCCCATCTGGCTCGCTCACCGCCTCGCAAAGCGCCTGGCTGACGTGCGCAAGCAGGGCATTGTTGAGGGGCTGCGTCCCGACGGTAAGACTCAGGTGACTCTTGGCTACGAGAACGGCCGCCCGGTGGGCATCGATACGATTGTCGTGTCCGCTCAGCACGACGAGGCTCTGTCTCAGTGCGCGATCAGCGACGCCGTGCGCGACTACGTCATCACGCCCGTCATTGAGGAGTCCGGCCTCGCTCTGGCGACGGGTTCGATGAAGACTCTCATTAACCCCTCAGGACGCTTCGTCCTGGGTGGTCCCGCCGCTGACGCTGGCCTCACCGGTCGCAAGATTATCGTCGATACCTACGGTGGCATGGCCCGCCACGGAGGCGGCGCATTCTCCGGAAAAGATCCTTCGAAGGTTGACCGTTCCGCGACGTATGCTGCCCGTTGGGTCGCCAAGAACGTCGTGGCCGCGGGTATCGCCCAGCGTTGCGAGATTCAGCTTGCATACGCGATCGGCCGCGCTCGCCCGATTGGCCTGTACGTCGACACCTTCGGGACAGCGTCGGTGCCCGAGGAACGCATTGCTGACGCGATCCGCGAGGTCTTCGACCTGCGCCCACTCGGCATGATCGAGGACCTTGATCTGCTGCGTCCGATCTACCGTGAGACCGCCGCCTACGGTCACTTCGGTCGCGAACAGTTCCCGTGGGAGGCCACCAACCGCGTTGACCAGCTCAAGGCTGCTCTCGCATGAGTCAAGTGCCCGAAGCCGAGGACTACCTGCCCTCGTACGAGACCGAGGCCGCGCGTCGCGCCTGGCGTCGTCGCACGAGCCTGGAGATGATCATCTCCGGTTGCATTGGCCTCGTCACGTCTTTCGTTCTATCGATTGAGGCGTGGCAGCTCGCTGCCGATTCGTCCACGCGCTTCGGTTGCGACATTTCGTCTGTGCTCTCGTGTTCGACGGTTGCTCAGACCTGGCAGGCTCGCATCCTCGGCTTCCCTAACGCCTTCCTCGGTATCTTTTTCGAGGCCGTTGTCCTAGCCATCTCGGTGGCTGTTTTCTCCGGCGTGAAGTTTCCGCGTTGGTACATGCTGGGGACGAACCTGCTCTACACGATCGCATTGTTCTTCGCGTTCTGGCTCTTCGGGCAGTCGTATTTCATCATTCAGGTGCTGTGCCCGTGGTGTCTGCTCATCACGCTGACGACGACACTCGTGTTCGGCGGCATCACCCGTATCAACATTCGTGACGGCGTCATCCCAACGCCCGAGGGTCTGCGTCGTATCGTCGCCCAGGGACTTGACTGGGCGCTGTGGGGTCTCATCGTGTTCGGTGTCCTCGCCATGGTGGTCGCGAAGTACGGTCTGAAGCTCCTGGGCTGAGTACGGGACGCAGATGAGCACGGGCCGTGATCCACTGGAATCATGACTTCCCAACAGGGCATGCTTGAAGGCTTCGATCCGCCGCGCTCTCGCAGCGCGGAGATCGCCCGCGTGCTCGTTGATGTCGACCTGCCGCACATTGATCGGCCTCTCGACTACGTTGTTCCAGAGAAGCTGATCGACCAGGCCACGGTTGGGAATCTGGTTCGCGTGCGTTTTTCGGGCGCGCGCGTCGATGGATGGATCATTGAGCGCACGCGCCGTGATGTACTTGACGATGCCGCTCATATTGAGTCGGTCTCCTCGTCGATTCCGGTGTTGACTCCCGCGCTCTATGAGACTGCTCGGCGCATTGCCGGGCGTTTTCTTGCGACAACATCGCAAGTCCTTTCTCTCGCTATTCCTCCCCGGCACGCACGGGGTGAAACGCGCGTGTTGGAGCAGGCACCCCTGCCGTGGCCGCGTCTGGAGGCTCCGTCAGCATCGGCGGGGTGGGGAGCATACTCGGCTGGTGAGGCACTGCTGAGCAGACTCTCGTCCGGCGAATCCCCTCGCGCGGTCGTGACCGCTCTGCGCCCCCTCATGCGCTGCTGTCTGTCAGATGCCGTTGCGGCGACAGTTGCATCAGGTCGCAGCGTCATCGTCGTTACGCCCACCGGCGAGGAAGCGACGCGATATGCGCGCTCTCTCGAGGAGGATCTCGGCGTCCCCGTCGCGGTGACGGGCGGTGAGGTGGCGCCCGAAGAGCGGTACCGTATCCACGCAGCCGCAACACTTGGTCGTGTTCCGATCGTTGTCGGTACGCGCTCTGCAGTGTGGGTCCCATGCGCGTCGCTCGGCCTTATCATCATCTGCGACGACGGGGATGATCGACACCGTGAGCGGCGTTTCCCACGGTGTGACAGTCTTGATGTCGCTGTTCAGCGATGCGCCGTGGAGGGCGCGGGACTTCTCGTCGCCTCGTACGCGCGTTCCGTCAAGGCTCAGGCTCTCGTTCGTTCCGGCTGGGCGGCGAGCCTCGAGCCGTTCCCGGGTGCGTTGCGCGACGCAACGCCGCGCGTCCATCTGCACGGGGTTACGGAGGCGCAGCGCGAGGGGGCCAGCGGCCATATGCGCATCCCTCAGGCGGCTCTGCGTATGATCCGCCAGGGCCTACGCGAAGGTGTTGTTCTTATTCAGGTCGGCGCATCTGGCTATTGGCCGACGGTCGTGTGCCGCCGCTGCGGCGAGCGCGCACGCTGCCGCCATTGCTCCGGCCCGCTCGCGCTGGGCAGCGGGGGAGAGATGACGTGTTCGTGGTGTGCGCGCGCCTCCGTCTCGTGGCGTTGCCCCCACTGTTCGGGTACTGACCTACGGGCAGCCCGCGTCGGTTCCACGCGCACAGCGGAGGAGATCGCTCGCAACCTTCCGGATGCATCCGTGCTCGAATCCTCAGCTGCACATCGGATCAACCGCCAGCTGCCGGCGCGCCCGACGGTCGTTGTGGCCACGCCGGGTGCTGAGCCGGACGTTGATGGAGGATACGCCGGAGCCATCATCCTTGATGCCCATGCCCTCGCCGGTCGTGCCGAGCTGTGGGCACCGGAGGAAGCCGCCAGGCGCTGGCTCAACGCACTGTCGCTCGTCCGCCCAGGTCACCCCGGCCTCGTCGTGGGGACGATTCCAGACGCGTTGGGTCAGGCGCTTGTGCGCTGGGCTCCCACTGACTACGCCGATCGGCTCCTCGATGAGCGTGAGGCACTTGGCTTCTTCCCGGCCACGACGATGGTCGCCCTGGACGGTCCTTCGGCTCAGGTACGCCAAGTTGCCGAGCAGGTCATTCGTGAGGGCGGCGCGGAGCTGGTGGGTACGGTCGTGCGTCCGGCGACTCGCGAAGGCGAGGAGAACGAGGTGCGCACACTGGTGCGAACCCCGTTGGCGGGCGCTGCCGCAATGCTGGCGGTGCTTGCCGATATTCGGCGTTCGCGCAGCGCGCGCAAGGTACCACTCGTCAAAATGAGCGTGAACCCACCCGAGCTCTTCTGAGTCAGCGCCTGCCCAGTGCCGTAAACTGACGGCCGTGCGCATTATTTTTGCTGGTACCCCCGAAGCCGCAGTCCCCACGCTGAAGGCACTGTTATCGTCATCCCACGAGGTTGCTCTCGTCATGACGCGTCCACCTGCTCGACGCGGTCGCGGCAAGACCATGTACCCCTCCCCGGTCGCGGACGTCGCTGCCCAGGCCGGTGTGGAGCTCCTGGAAACCACAACTCTCAAGAGTCCCGAGATTGCGCAGCGTATTGAGGACGTGCATGCGGACCTTGGCGTCGTCGTAGCCTACGGAGGTTTGGTTCCGCCGAACGTGCTCGCGATGCCTACGCATGGGTGGGTGAACCTGCATTTCTCGGATTTGCCCAGGTGGCGCGGCGCTGCCCCGGTCCAGTGGGCTATTCGTGCAGGCGACGCGACGACCGCGTCCTGCGTGTTCAATCTCGAGGAAGGTCTGGATACGGGCGATGTCTATTCGCGCGTCGAGGTCCCGATCCGCCATGAGAGTGCTGGTGAGCTGCTCGCGTCGATGGCCGAGGCTGGGGCACCCCAGGTGCTCAGTGTCGTCGATGCGCTCGCTGACGGCAGCGCGACAGCTATCGCGCAGTCGTCGGAGGGCGTGACGCATGCGCGGCGTCTCGAACATGTTGACGGTTACGTGTCGTTCACGCACGATGCAGCCCACGAAGACCGCATTATCCGTTCCGTGACGCCCAATCCCGGTGCCTACACGCTCTTGCCGGGTGGCGTGCGTATGAAGCTCGACAAGGCAACACCCGTGGACCGGGACGATCTCGAACTCGGCCAGCTTGAGGTCACGAAGAAGCAGGTGACCGTCGGATGCGCGCACGGCGCTCTCGTGCTCGGTCAGGTCGCACCGGCCGGCAAGTCGTGGATGGACGCGGCCGCCTGGGCCAGGGGAGCGCGGCCTTCCGACGCCCTGCGCTTCGGTGGAGAGCTGGAGGGGGCGCGATGAGCGAGAGGCGCTACGCGGACGGCTACCGCAAGCTGCGTCAGGCCGACGAGCCCCGCCGCATTGCCTACGAGGTTCTACACGAGGTCTCGACGCAGGGGGCGTTCGCGAACATTATTTTGCCGAAGGCACTGCGCCAGGCCCGGCGGGACGGACATTTTTCTGACCGTGACGCTGCCTTCACGTCAGAGCTCGTCCACGGCACACTGCGCGCGATTGGGCGCCTCGATTGGGTGATTGCACGTCACATCGATCGGCCTCTTGCTGATCTCGATCCCCGCGCCCTCGTCCTCCTGCGTATGGGGGCCCACCAGCTTCTCGATATGCGCGTGCCCGACCACGCGGCCGTGTCGGCAACGGTGGATGTCGCGCGCGAACATCTCACGGACGGTCCTGTCCGTTTCGTGAATGCTGTCCTGCGCTCGATCACCCGCGAGGATCCTGGCGAGCGCGAGGCGGCCATGGATGCCATTGCCAACGAGGACGAGGCTCTCGGCGTGCGCTACTCACACCCGGCGTGGATGGTCGCTGCTTTCCGCGACGCCCTCAAGGCCCACGGTTATCCCGAGGATGAACTTGTCGATGTGCTGGCGGCTGATAACGAGGTTCCCACGGTCACGTTGGTGGCCCGCCCGTCGCTGATGAGCGTTGACGAGCTCGCCGACGAGGCCGAGGATATCCTCGACACCCGCGTTGCCCTGGGCGCCGTGTCTCCGCACGCGGTCCTCCTCGAATCCGGCGACCCCGCGCGTCTGCCCTCGATTCGTGATGGACGCGCTGGCGCCCAGGATGAAGGCTCGCAGCTCGCGACGCTGATCGCTGCATCCGCACCGCTGGAGGGCGGGTCTGACGAACGTTGGCTCGACCTGTGCGCGGGCCCCGGCGGTAAGGCCGCACTCCTGGCCGGCCTCGCCGCAGGCGTCGGAGCACGCCTGACCGCCAATGAGGTGCACCCGCACCGCGCCCGCCTCGTCGAGCGCACCACGCGTCAGTTCGACTCGATCGAGGTCGTGAGCGGTGACGGCCGTACTTTCGGTGGGGGACGCAGCGCTTGGCCACTGGCGTCCTTCGACCGTGTCATCGTCGACGCTCCCTGCTCGGGCATGGGGTCCATGCGCCGTCGCCCCGAGTCCCGATGGAATCGCACCCCCGCAGACGTCGAGGAACTCACCGTCCTTCAGCGCGAGCTACTTGATCGTGCGCTCGCTCTGACGCGCCCCGGAGGCGTTCTCACCTATATCACGTGTTCACCGCATGCGGCGGAGACGCGTGATCAGGTCGCGCGTCTGCTGGAAAGCGGTGAGGTTGAGCTGCTTGACACCGTCGCACTCGCCAACGACTGCGCACCCGAGGCTCTGGACGTCCCCGCGTCTGCGGGCATCATCAAGGGCTACGACGGTCGTACGCTGCAGCTGTGGGACCACCGTTTCGGTACGGATCTTATGTTTGTGGCCTGCCTGCGCAGGCGCTAGCATATGCGTTATGAACGCCACAATTAGCCCGTCGATCCTCAACTGCGACATCGCTGACCTGCGCGGTGAGCTCACCAAGATCGCAGGAGCGGATATCGCTCACGTTGACGTCATGGATAACCATTTCGTCCCGAACCTGTCATGGGGTCTGCCCGTCGCGGAAGCCGTCGTGAAGTCCGGCATCCTCCCGGTTGACGCGCACCTGATGATCGAGGATCCGGATCGCTGGGCGCCGCAGTACGCCGAGGTCGGCTGCGAGTCCGTCACCTTCCACGCTGAGGCAGCTGCGGCACCACTGCGCCTCGCACGCGAGCTGCACCGCATCGGCGCGCGAGCCGGCCTCGCGCTCAAGCCCGCGACTGATATCGCGCCGTTCGTGGACATCCTCAACGAGTTCGACATGATTCTCATCATGACGGTTGAGCCCGGTTTCGGCGGGCAGTCCTTCATCGAACAGATGATTCCGAAGATTGAGCGAACGCGCGCCGCGATCAACGCTGCTGGGCTGCAGGTTTCAATCCAGGTTGACGGCGGTATTTCCCGCGCGACTATCGAGCGTGCGGCCGAGGCCGGGGCAGACAACTTCGTCGCGGGTTCCGCGGTGTTCCGAGCCCAAGACGCTCATCGTGAGGTCGAGGCGCTGCGCGAACTCGCCAACGCTCACACGCACTGACTGAGAAGACGTTGGGCGGCCGGATGGGATGAGGTCCCATCCGGCCGCCTCTTTTCTTCTCTAGCGGATACGCCTCGCGCGGTGCGCCCGGCGGTGGCACAATGGCACACGAGTACTCCGGGGTCGGTGAAAGTCCGAACCGGCGGTGATAGTCCGCGACCCGCCCTCACAGAACGAGGGCGGTTGAGCTGGTGAAATTCCGGCACCGACGGTGAAAGTCCGGATGGGAGGAGTGCATGAGGCGCCTCCGTGCGTCTACTGTGCTGCGCGTACCCCCGGTGTCGGAAAGTAAGTCGTGGCAATTCGGAACAAGCCCCGCGGTGCGCTCACCGTCGCGGCACCGATCATCTTTCTTGCCCTTGTGCTGGCAGGATGGTGGCTGACGACGACGCTGACCGGCATCGAAGCCTGGCGCCTGCCCGATCCGCTTGCTGTTGCCCGCAAAGGGGTAGCGCTTCTTCAGCGCCCCGCCACCTGGCGTCAGATCGCGGTGACGGGAGGAGAGGCGATTGCAGGGTGTGCGCTCGGAACGGTCGTTGCGCTGCCGTTAGCGTATGCGATCTACCGCTCGCGGCTGCTGGCTGCTGCGGTGGAACCCTTCCTTGGAGCAACCCAGGCGTTGCCCGCCATCGCCATCGCCCCCATTCTCGTGCTGTGGGTCGGGTACGGCATCACGCCGGTCATCGTGCTGTGCGCACTGATGGTATTTTTTCCGATCCTAGTTTCCAGCGTCGTCGGCTTGCGTCATATCGATCACGAGCTGCTGGAAGCTGCCGCGCTCGACGGCGCGACGGGCTGGACGATGGCCGTACACATGGAGCTACCTCTTGCCGCTCCCGCCATTCTGGGCGGCCTGCGTAACGGGTTTGCTCTGTCTGTGACGGGCGCGGTCGTGGGGGAGATGGTCATGGGAGGGTCCGGGCTCGGTCAGGTACTCACTCAAATGAGAAGCAACGTGGACACCGCCGGCATGTTCGTCATCATCGCGATCCTGTGCGTCATGGCAACAATTTTGTACGTCATCGTGTACCGGATCGAGCGGTCGAAGCGCTACGCCATCACGCAGTGAAGGAGACATCCCTTGAAGCTTTCCACTATCGTCCGCGCGACCGTTATCGGTGCCAGCGCCTCGCTGGCACTGGGCGCTTGTACTGCCGGTCCCGGCGCAACGCAGTCAGGCGCGTCCGAGCGAGGCAGCTCGAACGTCACGATCGGCCTGACCTACATTCCTAACGTGCAGTTTGCCCCGGTATATGTCGCTGATTCCCAGGGCCTCTACAACGACGCCGGTGTCACCGCAACGGTCCGTCATCATGGTTCGGATGAGGGTCTGTTCACGGCGCTCCTCGCCGGTCAAGAGGACGTCGTCATTGCATCCGGTGACGAGGCCGCCGTGGCGGCCTCACAGGGCCTGGATCTCGTGTCGATCGGCCAGTATTACGCAACCTACCCGGGAACCGTCATCGTGCCAGCCTCGTCGTCGATCACGAGCCTGGCTGACCTGGCCGGAAAGAACATCGGTATCCCCGGTGAGTACGGTTCGAGCTACTACGCGACTCTCGCCGCCATCAAGGCCGGTGGCCTGCAGACATCCGACGTGACGATTTCGTCGATCGGTTACACGCAGCAAGCAGCCCTCGCTGCCGGACAGGTGGACGCGGTTGTCGGCTTCACCAACAACGACGCGGTGCAGATGCGCCTTGCGGGTATTGACATTCGCGAGATTCCTTTGGACGGCGCTTCGACGCCTCTGGTTGCGGCGTCGATCATTACGACGCGTCAGTGGGCACAGGCCCACCCCGATGCGGCGCGTGCGGTCGTGTCCGCAACCACCCACGCGATGAATGCGATCGCCGCCGATCCCCAGATCGCGATTGACGCGACCGCGAAGTGGGACACGACGCTGAGTGATGAGGCGACGCTGGCCGCAGCGAATGCGGTGCTCGCCGCGACTGTTCCGCTGTGGCTCGGAGATGACGCGCACGCTGACGGGGTGCAGGATCTCGCCACGTGGTCCTCGATGGTGTCGTTCCTGAACTCCATCGGGGTCCTCGAAGGAGACGTCGATCCAAGCGCCATCGTGAGCAACGAGTACGCGAGTACCGCCGATACCGCGTCTTCTCAGTCCTGACGGTGCGCCGCATGCTCGGGACGCGCACGCTTCGCGTAGGGTAGGCGGGTGAGTACCGCCGTCAACGCTAACGTGCGCGTCCTTGAGCTTTTTGTGGAGCTCCTGGGCGCGCGTCCCGGGCGCACCAAGGCGCAGCTGCGGGAGCTTCCGGGCTATCAGGGGCTTGCAGATGATGCCTTTGAGACCCAGTTCCAGCGCGATAAGGATGCGCTGCGTGACGCGGGCGCTCACATGACGATTCGTTCGGGGGAGCGCTACAGCATTTCCTGGGATTCTTTCGCTCCCGGTATTGGGGTGACGAGCGCCGATCGTGCCCTGATGTCGCTGGCCGCGCGCGCGTGGGATAGCAGCGAGTTTTTCGCCGATGCGATCGACGCAAAAGCCGCTGCTGCGTCCCGTGATGATGTCTCCGCTCCCACGATTCGTCTTGGGCTCACCGGCCTCGGAGCTGCAACCGCCTTGTCTCAGGCCATTCGTGAACGCCGAGTGGTGTGTTTCGAATACCCGGGATCCGGGCAGTTGACGGAGCGTTCCGTGGAGCCGTGGGCTCTGTCGGTTCAGGGCCGTGCTCTGTACCTGTGGGGCTGGGACCTCGACCGCAGTGCCGAGCGAACGTTCCGTATCTCGCGCATACGCTCACAGGTATCTTTCATCGGGGAGCCGGGGGACGCATCGGTTCCTCCCGAGGGACCCACTCCTCCTCGGGTCTCCTCCTTTGTCTCTCCCGTCGTCGATGTACGCGCAGGATCTCCCGCACGAATGATTCTTCACGGCTACGAGGCCGGGGGAGTCCCCGAGGAGGGCGGCGTGCCTCGGCGAGGCTGGGAACGCGTCGGCCTTGAAGACGCTGAGCTAGGAACATGGATCGGTCGTCTTCTCCCGCTGGCCGCCGACGTGGTGGTCGTGTCTCCGCACGCTCTGCGCGACGCCATATTGACGCGCCTGCAGGCAGCCGCCACGTGGGGGGAAGACGATGCCTGAGAACGTTCAGCTAGCAGTTGTCCGTCTTGCGTCGATGGTGACGTGGATGAGTGAGCATCCTGGCTCAACCGTCGACGATATTGCCGCTCACTTCCACCGCACGCGTCGGCAGGTGCGCCGCGACGTTGAATATCTCGCGTCCGTCGGAGACTCACTACCCGGTGCCTCGTTTGAGGTCGATTGGGAGCTCTACGAGCGAGAACAACGCGTCACGCTGCGCTCGACACTCGGCGCATCCGCGCCACTGCGACTGTCCGCACTCGAGGCGCAGGCGCTTCTCATCGGTTTGTCTGCGATAACGCCTTTGTTGGGCAGCGATCTTGCCGCCCACGTCCCTCATGCTGCCCTCGTTGTCTGTGCTCTGGGAGGCTTGAAGGAAGCGGACGGGGAGCAGTACGTGGAAGCGATTGCTTCCCCGGCCTCGTCGAGCGCGAGCCTGGAGGCCCTGCGTGATGCGCTCATGCGCGAAGAACGCGTCTCTTTCACCTACGTGTCTGCCTCGGGTATCCAGACGCGCCGCGTTGTCGACCCGTGGTCGCTCGAGGCGACCGCAACCGGCTGGCTCCTGCGCGGCTGGTGTACGCGTGCGGGGCAGGCTCGCAGTTTCGCGGTCGCGTCAATCAGTGACGTGCGCGGCGAAGGCCGGCGCGTTGAGGAGCCCCGCCGCGTGCGCCAGGACGCACCGACCTGGACGCTCGAGGTTGATCGCGATGCTCGATGGATCGCCGACGAATACGACGGTCACATCGCCGCTGAGCTCGCCGATGGGGGAGCGCGGGTTATCCTGCCCGTCTGGAATGAACAGTGGGGCCTGAGTCTCCTGATTGACATTGCCCCGCACCTGCGTACTGTTTCGCCGGACATGCGCCGGGCTGCCGCGCGCCATGCGCGCACTATCTTGGCGAAGTGGAACCGAGAGGATGCATCGTGAGCCCAAAACGACGTCGACATCGCACCCGTGAGACGCATGCTCACACTCATGAGGAGGAGGTCGGCCTGGGGGTGGGCAACGCCGCACAGCGCTACGCCGCCTACAAAGCGGAAGCACAGACGGCCGCCTCGCTGCGTGCACGTTGGGTCTCAACGCTCAGCTTCACCCCTGATCCATTCCAGATTCAAGCACTCGATGCCGTCGAGGCCGGCAGTTCCGTCCTCGTCGCTGCACCCACCGGTGCGGGCAAGACGATCGTTGGGCAGTTCGGCGCATACGTCGCTCTCGAGCAGGGAATGCGCGCGTTCTACACGACTCCCATCAAGGCACTTTCCAACCAGAAATACCTGGAGTTGTGCGACCTGTTCGGAGCGGACAACGTCGGTCTCGCAACCGGTGACACGTCGGTCAATCCCGGCGCACCCGTCGTCGTTATGACGACCGAAGTGCTGCGCAACATGATCTATGCGGGCACACCCCTTGACGACCTGGGCGTGGTTATTCTTGACGAGGTGCACTACCTGGCGGATAAGATGCGCGGCCCGGTGTGGGAGGAAGTGATCATTCACCTACCGGCGCACGTCGCGATCATTGCTCTGTCCGCGACGGTGTCGAATGCCGAGGAGTTCGGCGCGTGGATCCGCGAGGTACGGTCCTCGTGCGAGATCGTCGTCTCCGAAAAGCGTCCCGTGCCGCTCTACCAGCACATGATCGTCGGCGAAGACATCTTCGACCTCTACGCCCCGACGGGGAGAGGAAAGCTCAACCCCGAGCTGGTCGCTGCAACGCGCGATTCAGGAATGCGAGGAGGCCGGGGTTCACGCTCGTGGAATCGCGAGGTTCACGTTCGCCGTGAGTCGCGTCCTTCGACGCTCATTTCTCTCGATCGCGCCGGGCTGCTGCCCGCAATTACGTTCATTTTCTCGCGCGCCGACTGCGAGGATGCGGTTCGCCAGATCCTGTCCACGCGTATCACCTTGACAACGCGTTCGGAGGCCGCCGAGATCGAGAGCTTCGTCGATGAGGTCATTGCGTTACTACCGCCCGAGGACGCGATCGTTCTCGGCACCGCGGCCTGGAAACGCGGCCTCATGCGCGGCATTGCCGCCCACCACGCGGGAATGCTGCCCCTCATGAAGGAGACCGTCGAACATTTGTTTTCGCGCGGCCTGGTCAAAATGGTGTACGCAACCGAGACGCTTGCTCTGGGCATCAATATGCCGGCGCGTACAGTCGTCATCGAATCTCTGACGAAGTGGAACGGTTCAGCGCACGTGTCCCTCTCGGCTGGTGAATATACCCAGCTCTCGGGACGAGCAGGGCGCCGCGGTATCGACACCGAAGGGCACGCGGTCGTCTCGCACCGTGGGGGAGTGGCGCCCGAGGAGGTCGCTGCTCTCGCTTCGAAGCGCACCTATCCTCTGATTTCCGCTTTCACACCGACGTACAACATGGTTGTCAACCTGCTCGCACGCTCGACGCGCGCCCAGACGCGCAAGGTTTTAGAGTCGTCATTCGCGCAGTACCAGGCGGACTCTGCCGTCGTCGCGCTGGCATCGCGGCTGAACGAGCTCGAGGTGCAGCGGGAGGCAACGATGGAAGACCTGTCGTGTTCTCACGGTGATGTGCGCGAGTATCTGACTCTGCGCGACCAGCTCGGTCAGGCGGAGAAGTCGGGGGCTCGGGCGCGCAAGCACGAAGCACGCGAGAAGTCTCGACGTGTGCTGTCCGAGGTGCGCACCGGAGACGTTCTCGCCCTCGTGCGAGGCCGCAAGTCGCGCCTGTGCGTCGTTGGAGCAAAGGCCACTAGTGCCTCGGGCAGGGTCGAGGTATCGATCATTGGCGAGGATGCAACGTGGCGCGCCCTTGCTCCCGAAGACGTACGTGGTGCGATCGCTGTGGTCGGTCACATGTCCATCCCGGGAGGCTCTGCGCTGCGCCGCACGAAGGAGCGGACGCGTATCGCCGGTGAGCTGCGTTCCGGTGCCGCTCAGGGTATCTATGAGGTCCCCTCCGAGCATTCGGATGCCTCCGACCCGGTATCCGCGCTACGCGTTGCGATGCGCCAGCACCCGGTCCACCGCTGCCCCCACCGTGAGGAGCATGCGCGTGCAGGTGCCCAGTGGGCTCGCCTGGGACGTGAGATCGACCGTCTTCGCTCTTCAATTGACTCCCAGACGGGATCCGTTGCCGCCCAGTTCGACCGCGTCTGCACGGTCCTCGAGCGCCTCGGTTTCCTGGTCGGTGACGAGGTCACCGATGCCGGTCAGCGTTTGCGGCGAATCTTCGGCGAGCGCGACCTGGTGGTGGCCATGTCGATGAATGAGGGCACCTGGAACGAGCTTGACGAAGCGGAACTGGCGTCCATGGTGTCCGCGCTTGTCTACGATTCTCGCTGTGACGACGATGCCCAGCAGCTCGCTCCCTCGGGGGTAGGTATTCGCCTTCAGGAGGCCTGGCACGAAAGCCTGGCGATCCTCCAGCGCGTGCATCGCGTCGAGAAGGCATGCGGATGTGAGCCCACCCCGAACCTGGATGCGGGCCTCATGGCAGCGACGCTCGCCTGGGCACACGGGTCAACGCTAGCGACAGCTATCGATGCGACGCCGATCCAAGCGGGTGACTTTGTCCGCTGGATGCGCCAGGTCATGGATTGCCTCGGCCAGATTGCCTCGGCTGCGTCAAGCAGTGAGTTGACGCGCAAAGCCGAGGCCGCGAAGGACCGCATCGGTCGCGGTATCGTGGCTTGGTCGACCATTTAGAATGCTGGAGGGCTTGTGGGCCATCAGGAGATTTTGCAGCGCACCTCGTTTGCGCACGTATGCGGCGACTCCCTCATCGCGGCGATCGCAGGCCTCGCGCTGTACGCATCATTTCAGCCGGTCGGATGGTGGTGGCTGTCTGTGCCCGCACTGGCGCTATACATCTCGCGCATCGACGAGGCCAGGGCACCGCGGGCGTTTACTGTCACGTTTGTGTTCGGCATGAGCTTCTGGCTTCCGCTCATCGACTGGATTCCGCTCGCCGTCGGTACGACGCCGCCGTGGTTCGTGCTTGCATTCGTACAGACGCTTTTCCTGGTGGCCTGGGTGCTGTTCGCGAGGTGGACACAGCTATGGGCGTGGGCGCGCGGCCCGATCATGCAGGCGCTGCTGTTCGGTCTTACGTGGGCTGGAGTCGACGCGGCGCGCTCCCGGTGGCCGTGGTCAGGTTTTCCGTGGGGCTCCGTGGCGTTGCCTCAGGTGGATTCTCCGCTCGGGCACCTCGCCCCGTACGGCGGCACGACAGTGATCACCGCGGTGGTCGTCGCCCTCGCCGTCCTTGTTCGCCGCGCATTCGCGGCTCGGGATGCATCGGTGATTCGCGAGCACTGGTTTTCACGGCCGGCGCTCGCCGTCATCGTCGCGGCCGCATACGTTGCGCCTCTCGCCCTCACGCTGCCGAACCAGGCAGAGAACGGAATGCTACGCATCGGTGTCGTCCAAGGCGACATCGCTCTGCCGGGCGCACAGGCTTACCAGCACGAGGGCGAGGTGACCGGCAACAACGTGCGCTCTTCCCTCGAGCTCGCGAGCTCACCGGACGTGGTTGATCACCCGCTTGATCTGGCGATCTGGGGCGAGGGGTCCGTCGACCGTGATCCCGTCGCGTTCCCCGCAATCGGGCAGGCGGTTGATCATGCTGCCTCCGCGCTCGACGCACCCGTACTGATCGGCTACACGAACCTTAATGAACGCGATCGCGTCAAGAACTGGCTCGCGATCTGGGAGCCGGGCCAGGGGTTGGAAGAATCGGCCCGCTACTCGAAACACGTCCCTGTCCCCTTCGGCGAATTCATCCCACTGCGTGAGTTCATCGCGTCCTTCGCGACCGAAGTCGCACAATCAAGTCGAGACATGGAGGCGGGGGAGGAGCCACCCGTCATGACGGTGCAGGCGCGCGATGGACGCGCTGTTCCTCTCGCAGTAGGCATCTGTTTCGAGGCCGCCTACCCCATGGTGATCGGCGACGGCGTTACTCGTGGCGGTCAAGCCATTGTCGTCCCATCAAACAACTATCACTTCCAATCTTCTGGGGAATCCGCGCAGCAGGGGCAGCTCCTACGCATGCGCGCGATGGAGTACTCGCGCAGTGCCGTCCAGGCCTCGACGACGGGCCATTCCTACGTTATTCGTCCCGATGGTTCCATCCTGGAGCAAACAGATACCGAGCAGGCAGCAACGCTCACCGCCGATATTCCGCTTCGTTCCTCTCTGACGCTGACCGCGCAGGCGGGGGAGAAGATTCCACATGCCGTCATGGTTGCGACGCTCATCACCAGCTTCTTCGCCCTCGTGACGGTTATCGGGCAGGGAATAAGGGCACGAGCGCGCGCCAGGCGTGCATCGAACGACTAATTTCGGCAAAATGTGATCCATGACTATTCCTGAGCGCCTTGTTCCGTCTCCTCAGGGAGACAACACCCTGATCGTGATCCCGACGTACAACGAGATGGAGACGCTTCCAGGGATCCTGACGCAGATCTGGTCCCATGTACCCCGCGCACACATCCTCATCGTCGATGATTCCTCGCCGGATGGAACAGGGGAGTGGGTTGACTCTCGCTGCACGCACGAGGATCGTCTCCATGTCCTTCATCGACCCGCGAAATCCGGGCTTGCCACCGCCTACGTTGATGGCATGGGCTGGGGCATCGAGCACGAATATCCGTTCATACTCCAGATGGACGCCGACGGATCGCACCGTCCAGTGGATCTGCCGAAGCTACTGACGCGCATGGCTGGACCCGATCGACCCGACCTCGTCATTGGGTCGCGCTGGGTGCCGGGCGGACGCATTAACGGTTGGTCTCACAAGCGCGTCGCGCTCTCAAAGGCGGGGAATTATTATGTCCGATTCTGCCTGGGAACACCGGTGAAGGATGCAACTGCGGGACTGCGCCTGCACCGCGCAGCCTTCCTGCGAGACAACGACGTACTCGATCAGGTAGCGACGACCGGCTTTGGATTCCAGGTCGAAATGACCGAACTCGAACGGTCTCTGGGAGCGGTGATCGCCGAAGTACCCATCACCTTTGACGAACGCATCGCCGGCGAATCGAAGCTTGATTCGTCGATCTTCGTCGAGGAACTCGTCATGGTAACGAAAGGCGGCCTGGGTCGCCTGACCCAAGCCGCCCGTCGAGCGTTCTCGCAGTAATCAGCCCTTACGGTACGAACCCTCAGGACGCAGACGCCCCTCGCGGTAAGCGGTGAGCTGCTCGGAAAGTACGACCTCGAGCTCTTCGATGGAGCGACGTTCAAGCAGCATGTCCCAGTGCGTACGCTGGGGCTTGACGGGCTTGTTGTCCTCGTCCTCGACGGTCTCACCGATCAGATCAGCCTGCTGGCCACACTTGCATTCCCAGGTTGCGGGAGCCGTCGCCTCGCTGGAGAGCGTCACCTCGAACTCGTGACCGTTGGGGCACACGTAACGAGCGATGAAACGGTCGGCGAAAACAACGCCGTCCTCGGATTCGAGGGACTTCGCACCGATCTGCATGCCACGCAGTGCGCGGTCAGCCATAACAGCCTCCTGGACGTAGATAAGAAACGGGACCATTCTATCTGACACGTCAAGCGGAACGCTTCCACGGCCTCGTCTCCACCCAAGCCCTCGATCCGATAATGTACATTATGTCCGTTTTTCTTTATCGACCCCTCTCCGACCACGCGCTACAGTTGCTGTCATGACGTCGGACCTACACGTACGCTCCCAGCGGCCTCCTGCCCTTCGCGAGATCATCGCGCTCTCATTGGCATGCCTCGCATACTCGGTCCTGTCATTCTTGGCCAAGGCCCCCGAGTCTGTCGCTGTGGCGCATGCACACGACGTCGCCGCATTCGAGTCGCGCATTGGCATCTTTATCGAAGGCTCAGCAAACACATGGCTGACCGCCCACCCGCTCCTCGCCTCCCTCGCGTCCGCACAGTATGCCGTCTCTTTCCTCGCGATGACCGGCTTCGCGTTGGTCGCCCTCTGGCGCAAGGCCCCGACCCACTACCGCCGGGCACGATGGACACTCGTTATCATGACGATCGGCGCGCTCATCACCTACTGGACCTACCCGCTGGCTCCCCCACGCCTGGTCCCAGATCTCGGCTTTGTCGATGCGGTCGCCGAGCACACGTCCGCATATTCCCAGCTGTTTGGCACGCTTGCGAACCCCTACGGAGCCATGCCATCGATGCACACGGGTTGGTCCATATGGGTCGCATTCATGCTTGGCACGTACGTGTGGCGCTCGTGGTGGGCGCGACTGATTCTCTCCGCCCACCCCGTTGTAACCATCGTGACAATCGTCGCAACGGCTAATCATTATGTGGTTGACGCCATTGCCGGATGTGTGTACTTCCTGCTCGCCTGGCTCTTTATCACCATTGCAAACAGAGCCTTACTGGGAAATGTGCGAACGACCGGCGAGACGTCCTAGGAGCTCCCGTCAATAAACGCTAGTGTGGGTGTCATGAGACTCGGAGTTGATTTTGGTACCACAACCACCGCGATCGCTATCGTTGACCGAGGGAACTATCCCATCGTCTCCTTCGTCAACAATAATGACGATACGGTTGATTTCGTCCCGTCAATCATCGCTCTTGACGGGGACCACCTGGTGTACGGCTTCGACGCGGAAGAAGCTGCCCACGAAGGTGCACCTCATCTGCGTTCCTTCAAGCGTCTACTCTCCGATCCATCAGTCACTGACACGTCCACTCTGCGCCTAGGTAACCACAGCATCTCAATTCTCGACGCACTGACTGGCTTCCTCAGCTACGTTGAGCACCAGCTGCGCACCAATTCCTCCGTCGCCTCCCTCCCCGCATCTGAGCCGCTCGAGGCTCTCGTGGGCGTCCCTGCGCACGCGTGGTCTGCGCAGCGCTTCCTCACCCTTGAGGCCTTCCGCCGAGCCGGCTGGGATGTCCTTGCGATGGTGAACGAGCCCTCCGCCGCAGGCTTCGAGTACACCCACCGTCACGCGGGGACGCTCAACTCGAAGCGCACAGCGATCCTCGTCTACGACCTGGGTGGTGGCACGTTCGACGCTTCGATCGTGTCGGCTACAGGCACACTCCACGAGGTCATGGGATCACGTGGCCTCAACATGGTCGGCGGCGACGATTTCGACGTCGTACTCGCCACCCGTCTCGCAGCGGCTGGCGGCACCGACTCCGGCAAGCTCGGCGACGAGGCGTGGGAGCGTCTCGTCGAAGACTCACGCGACGCGAAGGAGACCCTCTCCCCCTCGACGAAGTTCATCACCGTACCCGTCGACGGAAAGCCCGTGACGATCCCCGTTGCGGACTTCTACGAGGCTGCCACTCCCCTCGTCGATGCGACGATCGAGGCCATGGAACCCCTTTTGGTGCCCGACGCGTCAGGCGTTGGTCAGCTGGGCGGCGATATCGCCGGTCTCTACGTCGTGGGCGGTGGCTCGCAGCTGCCGCTGGTCGCCCGCATCCTCCGTTCGCGCTTCGGCCGCCGCGTGCACCGCTCCCCACACACGGCAGCCTCGACCGCGATCGGTCTGGCCATCGGTGCCGATCCCGAGGCCGCGTACACAGTACGCGAACAGCTCTCTCGCGGCGTCGGCGTCTTCCGTGAGCGCGAGGCTGGCTCGTTCATCTCATTCGACACGCTCCTTGAGCCGAACACTGAGCTTGCTCCAGGTGAGACCATGACGATCAAGCGCCGCTACCGGGCGGCACACAACATCGGCTACTTCCGCTTCGTCGAGTATTCGTCATTCGACGAGGCCGGGGTGCCCCGCGGCGACCTGCAGCCCTACGGCGAGGTTATCTTTCCCTTCGATCGGGCACTGCGTCTCGATGATATCGATCTCACCACGATTCCCGTCGTCCGCACCGACGATGGGCCCCTCATCGAAGAGTCCTACATTGTCGACGCAAACGGCCTGGTCACCGTTGAAATTACCGACATCGAGGCATCGTACACGGTGAGCCGCCCGCTCGGTCGCCGCTAATCCGCGCGCAGATAAGCGCGCTGACAGAACAAAAGGGTGTGGGGGCCAGGCTGAGCCTGGCCCCCACACCCTATCGTCGAATACGTCGCGTCAGGACGCGGAGAGTTTCGCGCGGCGTCGCTGCGCCAGTTCGTCGACGAATGCCGGCTCGGAACGCTCGAGCGGCAGCTCAGCGAGAGAACCTTCGATCTCGCGCCAGACGCGGCCAACGGCGATACCGAAAACACCCTGGCCGCCCTGAAGGAGATCAATCACCTCATCTGTCGACGTGCATTCGTACACGGAGGCCCCATCGCTCATCAGGGTGATCGATGCGAGATCATCCACTCCCCTGTTCTGCAGCGAGGAGACGGCGACACGAACCTGCTGCAGCGACACACCCGCATCGAGGAGCTTCTTCACGACCTTCAGAACGAGGATGTCACGGAAGGAGTAGAGGCGCTGAGAACCAGAACCGCGCGCGGCGCGGATCGACGGCTGGAGGAGGCCGGTACGAGCCCAGTAGTCAAGCTGGCGATACGTGATACCAGCGGCGCTGCATGCAACCGGGCCACGGTAGCCCATCTCGTCGGTGTCAAGGCCTTCGAGCGGGTCGCCGAAAAGCATGCCTTGCCGGCTAGCGACGTTCGCTTGTGCGCTCACTGTCGGGCTCCTTGCAGGTGGTACTTGATGAGAACAGGACTACGGTAGAGCACCGACGCACGGTGGTCAACGACTGAAGCGGCGAGTCTAACCTTCATGTTCAACATGAGACTTAGTCTCCATCGTCCGCGAGAGCAGATACAGCAACCGTCAGCATCTCACGATGCAGCTCGGCGAACAACTCCCCCAGCTCAACCGCCCGAGCACGCGCACGTTCGCGATCCGCGCCACGGCCTCGTCCCCTCTGTGAGGACACGGTCTGATCGATAATATCGGCACTCCGCTCGGCACCCTGACGGACCGCGCGCAACACGCGCACATCGACGCCGGCGCACTCCAAGCGCGCGATCGCAGACACCGCCTGAACGCAGCGAGCGGGAAAGTACCCCGCCAGGTCTGGCGTAATGAGTCCCAGACGCGTGTAGCGTTCCAACGTCTCCATATCGACGCCCGTCAAGTCGGCCAAGTCCGCAGCAGGGATAGCCCGCCGTCCCCCCAGCGAGACCGTCTGTCCCTCAGAGGAGACGACTTGGGCCACCCTGCGTCGCGTCGGCGTATGCCCGGCATCGAGAGCATCGAGCTGCGCACGGATGACGCTGAGCGGAGTGAACGAGTCACGCTGCTCGGTCAGTACGTAGCGTAGCCGCTCCACGTCAGCGGCCGAGTACTTGCGGTAGCCCGAGCCCGTGCGTGCGGGCGCGACAAGCCCCTCGCTCTCCAGGTAGCGCACCTTGGACAGCGAGATCGCAGGGAACTCTTCCTTCAGGGCATCAACAACACGGCCGATCGACAGCTCGGGGCTGTGATCGACGTCGTGCGGCCACGAGCGCGCCTCATGGGACGAAGCCGCCCCCCGTGCATGCGCAACGGCTGCGGACACGTCAGGCCTGCTTGGTCGACGGCTGATAGGTCAGACGATACTTACCAATCTGCACTTCGTCACCGGCATGCAGCTGGATGGAATCAACGCGCTCACGGTTGACGTACGTACCGTTCAGAGAACCCGAATCGCGGACGATGTGCCCGCCCTCGGACGCGATGAACTGGCAATGCTTACGCGACACGGTGACGTCATCAAGGAAAATGTCGGCCTTGGGAGAGCGACCGGCGTTGGTCACCTCCGGATCAAGGAGGAAACGCGCACCCGTGTTTGGCCCGCGCTGAACAATGAGCAGCGCAGAGCCCGCAGGCAGGGCCTCCACTGCTTCGCGATCACGAGCAGACAGCGCAACGGGTGCCTCGTCGACCTCATCAACCACAGGCGCCAAGCCGAAAACTGAGGTTGCAGTCGGATCGAACGGCTGGTTGTCAGACATTGTGCGCTCCAATAAGTAAGAAGATGGACTCTGATAAGTGTAAACGTTCGCCTTGTATCAGGCGCGAGAACGCCGGTGCGAAACGCCTGCAGCACACGACATCACCCGTAGGTCGCAAACTGAGGTGGCTTCGGGGTAGCAATGGACGAAATCGATAGATCATTAACCGGCGTGATCGTCACCGTCGCCCCCTTGGCTCGCATTTGCGCCGCTGAACCAGCTTGAATGTCGAGGGCTGTCGCAATCGTCTGTCCTTCGCCGATCACCTTCCACGTATACGGAGAGGAGATCGGGGTGCCATCGACGACGATCGAACCAGCCTGGCCAGTGAACGCCGAACGCGTGGACAGACGCACGCCGTTGAGTTCGATGGCCTCGGCACCGGCGTTACGAAGCTCCCCCAGGGTCTGAACAAACTGCGTAGGCGTCAGATTCGCGCCGGGATCCGTCACGCCCACCGTCACACCGGGGCCGTGCACCGCGACAGTGCCCGCTGCAATTTGCGCCTGAGTCTGCGCTTTACGTGTGGCCTGCTCGCGAGCGTCGGCCTCACTGGCTGCGCTGCGCAGGTCGTCGAGTTCGCTGGAGAGTTCGCCGCGACGATTGCGCAGGTTTTGTTCCTGCGTACTGAGCTCATCGAGAACAGTCACGAGGTCCTGTTCCGAGAGCCCCTCAAGCGGATCCGAGCGTTGTGCGCGCACCTGAGTCGCCAAGGCAAAACCAAGAATCATGAAGATCACGAGCATCACGACGTGGAGCCCGCGGGGCAGCGCGAAGAATGCTTGGCGAGCGCGCGTCCACAAACGGGGGTGGACGCGTTCTTCACGGTGGGTGCCGTGCGCGCGCGTGAGCTTCTCGGGTGTCTCGTCGCTGGCGCGAGCTGTCGAGGATTCTTCGTTCATCTCAAGCCTTCAGCAGTAGGCGGCGAATCGATGCCGTATTGGAGAAGATACGGATGCCAAGAACGACGACAACCGCCGTCGTCATTGCCGAGCCGACACCGAGCTGCGTCCCCAGGAAGACGAGGAGGCAGGCCACGACAACGTTCCAGAAGAAGGACGTGACGAAGACTCGGTCAGCGAAGCGGCCCTCAAGCCACGCTCGTCCGGCTCCAAAGAGAGCATCGAGGCCCGCAACAACGGCCACGGGCAGGAACGGGGTGAGCCACGCTGGCACCGTCGGGTCGAGGAGCACACCGAGAACAATGCCGATGATTAAGCCGATAACGGCAATCATGAAGAACCTCCTTCGTTGGATGCTCCCACCGGCGTTGCGTAGTGGGAGTCCGTAAGCGTGAGCGCTTCCATCGTGATGTTGTCGGAGACTTTCGAGGAGACGGTCATACCGGTCACTGACTGCGCAGCCGACAGGTAGTCTCCCGTGGCCCCTCGCACAAGAGAGACAGACAGGGCGTTAGAGTCGCCGATCGCAGAAACTTCGTAGGGCGAAGACACGGGTGTGACATTGACGAGGATGACGGAACCGGCCGTGCGCACGAAGGTGTCGGGGCCAATCCGTTGACCGTTGACAGAGATTGCGTCGGCGCCGCCAGCCCACAGGGCATTGACGACCATCGCAAGATCCTGGTCACGTACCGCCCCACTCCCCTTGCCGGGACCGCTACGATCCGCGAGCGTAACGGTGATGCCGGGGCCTCGTACCGGAGTCGTTGCAGTCACCATGTCCTGTGCCGGATCGGCGGCTGCGCTCGCGCCCGATTCGGAATACTGATCGATGGCGCGGCCCAGCGACTGCACGTCATCATTCAGAGCTTCGACGGTCGCCGAGCGCTCGGACGCCTGAGTCTTGAGATCAGATTTCACGTCCCCCGAAGGTGCGCGGAGCGAGGAGGTTGCAACGATAGACCCGAAACCGAGTGCGACGGCAACTGCAAAGACGCCAATTTTTCCGATGAGACTCGCTGGCCTCGAACCGTGATCAGCACGATAGTGTTCGTAGCCCGCATCCAGGGGATTGGCGAGCAGGGAGTTCAAGAGGGACATCGAGGCCGCAGGGTCGACAGGGACGGCATGGGTGGCCTGCTCCGCCTGCCCTGCCGCGTTACCTCGATGTCCCCCGTGTGTCACTGGTCCTGCTTCCAACGGCGCTGCACGCGCTCGTCACGCTCAAACGCGTCGAGATGCTCGATGACGATGCGGCGCAGCTGCGCGGGTGCATCACTATTGGTGTCGAGCCAGGAGCGCAGCAGGCCTACCGAGCGGGACACGCTACCGTCACGATCGATATCGAGCCCGTACGCGAGCACCCCATTGGCATAGCGCAGTGCCATACCAATCGTGTGGGACTCCCAGTAAGAACGAAGACGATCGACGGCTGCCTCAATGCCCGGTTCACCTTCCCATGACGAGGCCTGCAAACCGGCAAGCGTCGCGGTGAGGAAGTCGTTCGACAGAGTCTCCGAATACACCGACTCCCACGCGTGGCGGCGCGCTTCCTCGATTGGCAGAGAGGCGAGCGCCTCGACGCTCATACGCGCTGCTTCCCCCGAACCGTCGGCGCTGCGCCACGCTTCGATGGCACCCGCATCGACGAGGCCTCGCGCCGCCAGCGCTCGGCGCGCGCGCCAGGCAATGTCCGGGTTATCGCTCGCCGCAAAACTGCGCACGGTCGCCTCGTACTCGTCTCCACCGCGTGCCGCGAACTCGGCGATAAAGGCGCGCGTGTAGGAGCGCCAGGCATCGGCGTCTTGCGTCTCACGAGACAAGCGGATCGTGGTGGCCAGGACCTGGTCGTGCACGTCTGCGCGCAGGTCACCCGGCAGGAATGACGAAATCGCTTCAGCGACGAAGAGAAGCAGACGATCGCGGATGGCTGGCTCAGTCTCCGAGGGCACGGCCGTGAGGACGGCGACGATGAAGCGGCGCGGATCAAGCAAGCCATCGCGCACCGCGTTCCACAAAGACGCCCAGATAACTGCGCGCGTCAGCGCGACGTCGATCGACCCCACGTAGGTGAGCGCGACGTCGGTCGAACGCTCATCCAGGCGCGAAATCGCGTAGGTCAGGTCGTCGTCGTTAACGACGACGAGGTCAGCGGAGGCGGCTCCGCCGGGAACCGCGAGGACCCCATCGGGATCAATGGGAGCCTGTTCACCTTCGATGCGCACGTCGAAGCTGTGCGTACGTTCGAGCGCACCGGCGGCGACCCGCCACGTAGACACGGTGACACGGTGGGGACGCAGAACTCCCCCACAGGCCTCGCCACTCTGATGCAGCGTGAAGTCTGTGATAGCACCAACTGCATCCGTCACCCATGAAGCTGACAACGTCGATGGACCGGAGGTCTCCAGCCACGCGTTCTTCCACGAAGAGAGCTCCTGGCGCGAAGCACCCTCAAGCGCAACAAGCAGATCCTGCAGGTTGGTCGCGCCGAACTTGTGCTCGGCGAAGTAGCGGCGTGCGCCCTCATAGAAGGCGTCCTCACCGACCCAAGCAACCAGCTGCTTGAGAACGGACGCACCCTTGGCGTAGGTGATGCCGTCGAAGTTGGTCTTTGCAGCCGCAACGTCCGCAATGTCGGCGGCGATCGGGTGCGTGGTCGGCATCTGGTCCTGCGTGTAGGCCCAGATCTTGCGGTTCATCGCGAAGTTCGCCCATTCTCCGACGTAACGCGTGGCGGTTGCAATCGCGCTGGCACCCTGGTTCTCGGCAAAGGATTCCTTCAGCCACAGGTCGTCCCACCACGAGGGCGTGGCGAGGTCTCCGAACCACATGTGGCACATTTCGTGCAGCGTTGTATTCGCGCGGCGCTGACGCTCGGAGAACGTCGGTGCCGAGCGGGAAATGTAGTTCTCGTTGAAGGTGATGCAGCCCGGGTTTTCCATGGCACCCAGGTTGTATTCGGGCACGTATACCTGGTCGTAGGAGCCCCACGGGAACGTGACGCCGTAGTGCGCATGATAGAAGTCAAGTCCGGCGCGGGTCACCTCGAAGACATCATCGGCGTCGAGGTAGCGTGCGAGGGTACGACGGCACAGGAGTCGCAGCGCCAGCTCGGCGTGCCCGCCATCCGACGCGCCACCGCTCCAGGTGCCCCCCTCGATGACTGCCCACGGACCGGCAACGATCGCCGTGATGTAGCTAGAGAGCGGACGGGTCGCCGTGAAGTCATGACGGAGCGCGCCCGTCTCATCCACGGACTCCACGCCTGTCTCAATCCCGTTGGAGGAGACAACCCAACCCGTCGGTGCAATGACGTGGAATGTCCATTCCGGCTTCACGTTCGGCTGGTCGATGCACGGCCATGCGCGGTGGGCATCGTTGGGCTCGAATTGGGTGTAGAGGTACACCTCGCCGTCCTCGGGATCGGTGTAGCGGTGCAGGCCTTCACCGCTGCGCGAGTAGCGCGCGAGAGCGTGGACCTGAAGGGTGATGGGCTCCCCTACCGGCAGTCCGCCGACCCACACTCGGTCTTCATCTTCCTCGAACGGGTGAGGGGCACCATTGAGGAGGACCTTGGTGACATCGCCCACGATGTCGATGAAGGTGCGCTCCTCGTCCGATGTCATCGTCAGCGTCGACGTCACGGGATAGGTGGGAATCGTGGTGTCTTGGGCTCCTCGGATATCGACCACGACGTCGATGGCGAAGACGTGTAGATGGGCAGCGCGATGTGTTGCTTCGTTGCGTGTCAAAATCTGCATGACACCTATCCTACTGTGTCACGGTCGCTCTGTGTGGCGCGCGCCGCCGCAGCGACGAACTACAGTAGGGGCATGACTTCAGTGATTGATATTCGCCCCACGGTTGCCCCCGTGCCACTCACGACCGCGCTGTCGGGCCTGGAGATCCAAGGGTTTTTCGCTCCCGATGGTGCCCCCGCGTCGATTGCCGACTCGACGTTATCCCTGCGCGGCATCACCGTTTCTTCCGACGACTGCGAGCCAGAGTGGCTTTTCGTGGCGATTCCCGGCCTGAAGCAGCACGGAATTCGTTTCGCTCACGCAGCGATCGAGGCCGGGGCGAGCGTTGTTCTCACCGACGAGGAGGGTCGCACTCAGGCATTTGAACGAGGCCTGGGGGTCCCCGTCGTTCAGGTCAGCGACCCGCGTGGTGTCGTTCCGCAGCTATGTGCCAACGTTTACGCATCCCCCGCTACGCGTCTGACGACGATGGCTGTCACCGGCACGAACGGTAAGACGACGACCTCGTATCTGATGCGCGCGGCCATCGCGTCACGTTTCCCCGATGCCTCGCTGTGTGGCACCGTGGAAACGCACGTCGGCCCGATTTCGTTCGAGGCCGTACGCACGACCGCCGAGGCACCCGTCATCGCCCGCTTCCTTGCAGCCACCGAGGAATACAACTGCGGTGCGGGGGTCATTGAGCTCTCCGCTCATGCTCTTTCGTTGCACCGCGTCGACGGAATCGTTTTCGACGTTGCCGCGTTCACGAACCTGCAACATGATCACCTCGACTACTACGGTGACATGGAAAACTACTTCCAGGCGAAGGCCCTGCTGTTTACGCCTGAGCACTCCCGCTGCGCCGTCGTATGCGTCGATGATGAGTGGGGCCGTCGCCTCGCCCAGCAGGCGACGGTCCCTGTGACGACGGTGTCTGCGCTAACTGACAACGACGCCGACTGGCAAGTCCGCGATGTGACGCCTGACAAGACGATCGGTCGCACCGTCTTCACCCTCGTCGATCCCTCGGGCGCTGGCCACCGCGTCGCGATGCCCATCCTCGGCGAGGTCAATATCCAAAACACCGCGGTCGCGATCGTTGCCGCCGTCAGCTTGGGTATTGAACTCGCTGACGTCATCGGTGCGATTGAGGATGCTCCCCAGATCCCCGGCCGCATGGAAAAGGTCAACCCTACGCCGGGCGGCCAGCCGCTCGTCATCGTCGACTACGCGCACACGCCAGAGGCTCTCGAGTGGACGCTGCGCTCGACACGTGAGCTCACGGAGGGCAACGTCGTCATCGTCTTCGGCACCGATGGCGACCGCGATGCCACCAAGCGTGAGGAACTCGCCGCAATCGCCGCCCGCGAGGCAGACATCCTGTGGGTGACGGATGAGAATCCACGCACCGAGGATCCCCAGTCGATTCGCGACTATCTGCTCCGAGGCATCGCCTCCGTGCGCCCAGACATGGCCGACGTCACCGAGGTCACGACCTGCCGACGCGATGCCGTGCGCCGGGCAATCCTCGCGGCCCAGCCCGGTGACACCGTCATCATTACGGGCAAGGGCGCCGAGTGGTATCAGGAGATCCAGGGAATCCACCACCGCTACAACGACGTTCCCGTCGCCGCCGAGGTCCTCGAAGGCGACGTGCGCGCGCACGAGTAACGCACCGTTATCTGTGAACTGGCGCGCCGCCGGGGCTCCCATCGGGCCTTTGCGGCGCGCCACGCCGTAGACTGAGCGGGTGAATGACTTTGACAATCAGCCCGACGCGCCCGCCGAATTCGAGGCCGACACTCTCGACAACTACAGCGCCGACGAGGCCGCGGCCTCGTCCCTCGCCCTCGAAATGAGCGACGAAGAGTCGGAGGCGCGCGCTCGCGTCATGCGCGCCAACCTCGACCAGTTCGACCTCGACGAGGAAGACCTGGCGCTTCTGGCCGGCGAAGCCGCGCTCGCGGAAGCAGGCGATGTTGCCGCGGGTCTGCCCGTTCTCGCTGTCGTCGGTCGCCCGAACGTCGGAAAGTCCACGCTCGTCAACCGTATTCTGGGGCGGCGCGAGGCCGTTGTGCAGGATACGCCCGGCGTGACTCGAGATCGCGTCTCCTACCCGGCCGAGTGGGCGGGCCGCGACTTCACGCTCGTTGATACGGGTGGCTGGGAAATTGACGTCAAGGGCCTGGACCGTTCCGTTGCTGAGCAGGCAGAGATTGCGGTTGACCTGGCCGACGCCGTCGTCCTCGTGCTCGACGCAACCGTCGGCGTGACAGCCTCCGATGAACGTATCGTCGAGATGCTTCGGTCGAAGAAGAAGCCGATCATCCTCGCCGCGAATAAGGTCGACTCCCCGCTGCAGGAAGCAGACGCGGCGTACCTGTGGAGTCTCGGCCTCGGCGAGCCCCACCCCATTTCAGCCCTGCACGGACGCGGTACCGGCGACCTCCTCGATGTCATCATGGAGGTTCTGCCCACCGAGTCTGCGGTTGCCACGGCGCTGCCCTCTGGCGGTCCGCGACGCGTTGCCCTGGTGGGGCGTCCGAACGTCGGCAAGTCGTCTCTGCTCAACGCCCTCGCTGGCGGCGAGCGCGTCGTCGTCAACGAGCTGGCGGGCACCACTCGCGACCCGGTCGACGAACTCATCGAGCTGGACGGACGCTCATGGTGGTTCATCGACACCGCAGGTATCCGCCGCAAGATGCACCGCACGACCGGCGCGGACTACTACGCGTCGATCCGCACCCAGGCCGCCATTGAAAAGGCGGAGGTTGCGCTGGTCCTCATCGACGGCTCAGCCCCGCTCACCGAGCAGGACGTGCGCGTCGTCCAGCAGGTCATCGACGCGGGACGCGCCCTCGTGATCGTCACGAATAAGTGGGATCTCGTGGATGAGGAGCGCCAAAAGGAGATTAAGAACGAGCTTGAGCGCGAGCTCGTTCAGGTCCAGTGGGCGCCGCGCATCAACCTCGCCGCAAAGACGGGATGGCACACGAATCGCATCGTGCGGGCGCTAGACACCGCACTCGAGGGCTGGGAAACCCGCATTCCGACCGGCCAGCTCAACGCGTTCCTGGGGCAGCTCGTGGCGGCGCACCCGCACCCGCTGCGCGGGGGCAAGCAGCCGCGAATTCTCTTCGGCACCCAGGCGTCAAGCAAACCTCCGCGCTTCGTCCTCTTCACAACCGGGTTCCTCGACCCCGGATACCGTCGTTTCATTGAGCGTCGTCTACGTGAGACTTTTGGTTTCGCCGGGACACCGATCCAGATCTCGGTGCGCGTGCGCGAGCGGCGCCGCAAGTAAACCCCACGAGTAAGGTCGGGATGCCACACCCTGGTATCCCGCCCTTCTCTTTCTCGCAGCCGCCTTCGCTTTTCTCAGCAGTTATCCACAGGCCATGGCGGATTCACACGTGTATCCACAGGTCGCCGCTGACGCGTTGACGCAGTCATGACCGGGGAGCAGGATCGACTCATGACTACTTCACACAACTCCCCTCTTTCCCTGGGCCTCCCCGATGGGCTCGTGCGGTGCAGCGACGGCCTCATCCGCCCTACCTGGGCCTCCCACGACGAACTCATCCGTGACTACTACGACCACGAATGGGGATTCCCCGTTCACGACGAGGTCGGCGTGTTTGAGCGTCTCGTCTTGGAAGGCTTCCAGGCCGGACTCTCCTGGCGTACGGTACTGGACAAGCGCGAGGCCTTCCGGGAGGCATTCGAAGGATTCGTCCCCGACCGTGTCGCGGCCTTCACGACCGCGGATATCGATCGCCTCGTGGGCACACCCGGCATTATTCGTAATCGACGAAAGATAGAGGCGGCGATCACGAACGCGCGTGCGACGGTCGCCTTGCGCAGCGAGGCCGATCCGACCGCTCCGTCGCACCTCGGCGAACTCGTCTGGTCATACCGCCCTGCGCAGGATCCGCGTCCCCGCTCGCAGGAGGAAGTGCCCACGCAGTTGCCGGAGTCGCTGGCTCTGGCCACCGACCTCAAGCGCAGGGGCTTTCGATTCGTGGGACCCACAACGATGCTCGCGCTCATGGCCGCGATTGGCATCGTCAACACGGACATCATTGGAACGCATCGGCGCCCGGCGTAACATCACGACGGGGTAGCCACACGTATGGCTCGCACGTACTCACAGACAGCCGCTATCTGGCATGATGGTGCCATGGCACTGTCACAGAAGCTTCTCAGCCAGGGCGAGATCGTCGTCCGCCACATGCATACTCACATCAAGAAGCTGCTGCCGGCGATCATCGTCGAGTCCATCCTCGTCATCGCCGCCGCAGTAGGTTCCTTCTACGTCCCCGAGAACGCGCGCTACTGGGCACTTGCGACCATCTGGATTGCGGTTCTTCTCCTGTCGATCCCGCTCATTGCCGTCCCGTGGATCAAGTGGATCACAACCACCTATACGGTGACCACGAAGCGCGTCATCACGCGCACGGGCGTCATCAAGCGCACCGGCCATGACCTGCCCCTTACCCGCATTTCGGACGTTCAAATCGAGAAGGATTTCGACGACCGCATCTTCGGCTGTGGCACGCTTGCCCTCCAGACCTCCGCAGACGACCCGCTGCTCCTACGTGACGTGCCGAAGGTTGAGAAGGTGCAAGTGGAGATCTCGAACCTGATCTTCCACGACATTCAGGGAGCAATTGACGCGGATCCGACGAGCTGATCACACTGCGGGGCAACGCGCCCCCACCCGCGGATAGAGTTGCGTCATGTTCGACTTTCACGGCTTCGAAATGACGGTCTTTAAGCTCCTGATCGGTGTCATCCTGATCGTCCTCCACCTGCGCCTCACGGGCAAGCAGCAGACGGTCCAGATGACACCGATCGACTTTATCGGGAACTTCATTCTCGGCGGCATTATCGGCGGCGTCATCTACAACCACGCCATCTCATTCGCCGAGTACGTGAGCTTTCTGCTTGTGACCTTCGCTATCATCTCGGGTCTGAATTTCCTCACCTCTCAGTTCATGCCAACACGTTCCCTCGTGATGGGACGTGCATACACGATCATCGAGGGGGGACGCTTCACTCAGGACGCGCTCGACAGCCCGGATCACAAGCTCGACCCGGTCGAATTTCTCGCGGAGCTACGCGGCATGGGTTTCTTCTCGCTGAGCGACATCAGCCTCGTGCAGCGCGAAGCCAACGGCTCCCTGACTGTTCGCCGCAAGGGTGAGGGCGGTGTTAACTACGTTCTGGTGTCCAATGGCCAGATCGTAGCTGACAACCTCAACCTCGCCCATCGAGACGAGGATTGGCTGCGACACGAAATTTCTCAGGCCGGTGTCGGTGAACTGGAAGACCTCTTCATCGTGGAACTGACTCCCAATAACCGATTGAACATTGTCGACGAGTCCGGCAATACGACGGCCATGAATATTTCCGATCCCGCTGTCAACGTCGTCACGACTGTAGTTGAGTTCCAGAACCCCGATTCGCAGGCGCCCACCCTCGAGGAGTTTGCAGCCGATAACACCGACACAGGCGCTGGGACTTCCGAGTGAGCATCCTCTAGCCCCCGACGAAGCACAGCTCCGGCCTCGTTCCCCCGCCACGAGGCCAGGGCTCGTCGTCCGAAGAGGAAAGATCACGCATCCGCGCAATCACAAGCGGCGGCTGACGAACAAACACAGAAGCCGCCCGCGGTCAGGTATCCGCTGCGTGCCCGGTGAAAGTAAGCAGGTCGAAATCATCCCCGTTGACGACTTCGACCTGTGAAACAGTTTACTCTAGGCATTGAAGTACTTGTGACTGCCCAAACACATGGAATGACCGTCCTCTACCTGCGGAAATCGGCCAATCTTTTCCGAAAAACTACGTTTTACCGGGCGAAATAAAAGCAGCTAAATCTGGATCACATTTCGGTTACAAATTATGGGGACGCACACCACTAAGGACAGAGGTCCCTTCCGTCAAGAACAGTGCAGGCTACACCTGTTCGGACAGACAAAAAACCGTGAGGGACATACCCTCACGGTTCTTTCGTCGGGCTGGCGGGATTTGAACCCACGACCCCTTGACCCCCAGTCAAGTGCGCTACCAAGCTGCGCCACAGCCCGTATTTAGTTCGTCGCCGTGGCGACCTGTAGAACTATAGCGCACCCGGCGATCATGAAGCAAACCGACAGGCGTGCGCCACGACACACCACCACCGGACGAGAACATTCACCCCATCTTCTGCGACTGCGTGCACGTAGCGTCACGCGGAACAAGCGGTCCTGACGTGTCTACGCAATTACACTGATACTTATCTACCGCCAACACGCATCGTGGGAGTACCGCTTATGGCTACCCGTCGTCTTCTGACAATCTCAGCGTCACTCGCCCTTGCCCTCACGGGTATCGCAGCGCCATCTGCTGGGACCTGGGCCGCATCGTCAGCGCAGGCACGCTCGGTCATCACCAGCACGGAGAGCACCCCCTCAAGCGTTGTTACTACCGGGCACACTGTGCAGGCAAGCTCATCGGTACCAGCACCGACGCGTCGACGTTTCCGGTCACGCAGGACCTCCCATGACCCGGTATCTGTCCTCATCTCCCTAATTATTTTCGCCTTGCTCGCCGGCGGCTATTTCCTCTACCGATACATTTCTTCCCGAAACGGGGGCCGTCAATCGCGGATGATGAATTACAACGGCCCCAGCGGACCGCAGTATGGAGTGACAGCCGGAAACTATGGTGGCGCCCAGTATCCACAGAACGGAGCTCCCATGAACACTCCCATGCAAGCAGGAGGCGGCTACCCGGCGGGCGACTATGGCTACCACTACGGCAATCAGCAGGGCGGTTCCCCCTCGTCCGGCGCAAATGGCCCGTACGGTCCTTACGGAACCGGCTACTGACGTCGCGCAACCGCGTGCACGGCTCGACAATCCGCAACGCGAGTGCACACGTAAACCTCACATTGTCTGAATCCACCACATGAAAGAGACCACGTCGATTCACCCATCACCGAGTACATTCGGCGAGGCCCCAATACCGCTGCGCTGGACTACCAGATCGTGCCTGGAGGGAACACACATGCTGTCTCATCGGCTCCTCATCTGCGGAGCCACCCTCGCCTGCGCAACGACCACTCTCATCGGTCCTGCGACGCACGCGTCTGCCGAACCGGCCGCGTCGTCCATCGCAAGCACCTGCCACATGTCTGCATCCGGTGCCACGAGCACCCGCAGCGTCATATCATCCCTTCACCCCCAGGTAAGCGGCACGTCAAGCACCACTGCTCCCGCGCGCCGCACCACCTCGACGAGTTCAGAATCAGGGGCGACTGCTCTGGCAGTCCTCATCATGATCGGGGTCTTCTTCGTCATCTTGTTACCGGCCTGCATCATCCAGGCGATCGTCTACCGACGAGCGCGCAAGAATATCCACGACATGCCGAACTACACCAGCGCCAACGGCCCCCAGTACGGAGTAACAGGCTATCCGCAAGGTACCGAGCCACCCGGGCGCTCGTGGTATACGGGCTTTAGCCCGCCGTGGTCATACAAGCATCCCTGCACCGGACGGCAGGGCACACCCGGGTCTTTCCCCGCGAACGGGTACGGTACCAACCCGGCACAGGGACAGGGCTACGGCATGCCCGCGGCTCAAGGTCCGGTATACGGCACCGCGCCCGACCAGGGACCGACCTATGGCTACGGCACGCAACCCCCCGGAGGAGCCTCGAAAGGACAGAACAACCCGGGCTACTGACGCGCAATATGAGTGTGCCCCGCACCGATGGGTGCGGGGCACACTCATATTCACTTGCGCGTATTACTCATACGTCGCGGCGCACCAGGTCCTCATCGACGTAGGCGAGAACAGCCTCGCACACACCCTCGATATCGAGACCCGTGGAATCAACGGTCGCGACGCCGGGTGCCGCGACCATGAACTCTGATACCGCGGAGTCTGCTTTGTCTCGCCCCTCTACCTGGGCGCGCACGATCTCCATGTGCTCCTCGGTCGCGTCGCCGTACAGCTCGAGCGTACGTCGACGCAGGCGTGCCTCCTGATCGGCGAGCAGAAGAATACGGACATCAGCGTCGGGGCAGACCACGGTCGTAATATCGCGCCCCTCTGCAATCATTCCGGAACCTTCTTCTCGGGCCTCCATCATGCGCCTGCGCTGCTCCGCCGCCATCCACGCGCGCACATCAAGATTCGTCGACACGTGCTTGATCTCCAGGGCGATGCGCGGTTCACGGATCTCCTCGGTGATCTCACGCTCCCCCACCCACACGTGCGGATCTGACGGGTCAGAAACCAGACGCAGCGGCATCTCGTTTGCCGCCGCTGCAACTGCAGCGTTGTCGGTCAGATCAATGTCCCGATCCAAGCAGTACCACGTCAGCGCACGGTACATCGCGCCCGTGTCGAGGTAGCCGATGCGGAGCCTCGACGCCAGGGCCTTCGAGACCGTCGACTTCCCAGAGCCGGCGGGACCGTCAATAGCGATCGTGATACCGACGCGCGAAATGGCGTCCTGACGCATCGAGTCGTTCATAGCTGCATTCTCCTCATCGAGGTATCTAGTGAGTGATGAGTCGCCAGCCCCGCTCCTGCAGGTCTGCGACACAGCGGTCGGACACCGCGGGGTCGATCATGACACGAGCAACACCAGCCTGTGCACCCGCTGAGTGCTCGAGAACGAGGTCCTCAATGTTGATTCCAGACTCGCCGAGCTCGCTAAAGAGTCGCCCAAGCGCACCGGGTTCGTCAGGAATGAGAACCTCAATCTCGGCGTAGCGCGACGGGGCACCGCCATGCTTGCCGGGAATGCGGGAGACGCCCTGGTTACCTGCGGTCATGACGCGATTAATGGCTCCGACGCTCCCACCGCGCAGCGGCCCCAACTCGGCGGCGGCATCCAGGTGCGCAAGGAGATCATCGAGATCGCCTCGAAGATCGCGCAGAATCGATGCCACGGGCCCAGCATTCCCCGCCAGGATGGCAGTCCAGAGGCGAGGGTCAGAACCCGCGATACGCGCGGTATCGCGTAATCCCTGACCGGCTAAGCCGAGAGCCTGAGCGGGGGCATCGACAAGGCGCGCGGCGAGCATCGACGACACAAGCTGCGGAACATGCGACACGAGCGCAACCGCGTGATCGTGCGTTCCAGCATTCATCTCGAGCGGCACGGCTCCAACGTCAGTTGCCAAGGCTCGCGCAACCAGAACGGCGCGCGGCCACGTCAACTCGTGAGCAACGATCACCCATGGGCGCCCGTAGAAGAGGTCCGCATCGGCTGCGCCGGCTCCGCTGCGCTCGCGACCAGCCATCGGATGCGAACCGACGTAGCGCGACGCCGCGTCAAGGCACCCCTCAGAGCGCAATCCATCAAGGACGTCAGCGACGACGGCGTCCTTCACCGACGCAACGTCGGTGACAATCGCATCGGGAAAGCGCTGCAGCGACTCGACGATGATGCGGTCGGCGACATCCGGGGGTGTTGCAACGACAACGAGACGCGGGGATTCGTAGCCTGGCCGATCCGAGCCGCACCCTGAGCGGCGCACCCCGGCCTCGGCGAGGACGTCGGCAAAAGCCTCTCCTGCGCCCACGTCACAGGCCAAACGCAGCGATGTGGGAGAGGCATCCTCAAGATAGACGCGCACTCCCCCGGCACGCAGCGCGAGGCCAAGCGACGCACCAAGCAGTCCCGACCCGACGATGAGAACCGGACCGACAGTCGATACGACTCGCTGCCCGAGCACCCCGCTCTCGCTGCTCACAGGCCGACGGCTCCGTACAGCGCAGTCAGTGCGTTGCCTTTGACGCGTCGGGTCGTCCCCTGCTTGAGATGGTCAAGCGTGATAGGCCCAAAGCCCGTGCGCACGAGCTCGCGCACCGGGTACCCGACAGCCTCCATCATGCGGCGCACCAGGCGGTTACGACCCTCATGCACGACGATTTCGACGGTCGTGATGTCGCCGTAGGTATCGACGATGCGGAAGGAATCAACCTTGATCGGGCCGTCCTCCAGCTCGATTCCGTTCATGAGCGTGCGCTTCACGCCCGGCTTGACCTCGCCGTGCAGACGCGCCACGTAGGTCTTGCGAATCTCGTACGACGGGTGGGTCAAACGGTTCGCGAGCTCGCCGTCGTTCGTCAGCAGCAACAGGCCGGACGTGTCAATGTCCAGACGCCCCACGTGGTACAGGCGCTCCGGATAGTCGGCGATGAGGTCAGCGATCGTGGGGCGCCCCTCCGGGTCGCTCATCGTGGACACGGTACCAATCGGCTTGTTGACGGCCAAGACGATGTGCTTGGTCTCGTCGAGGATCAGGCGCTCTCCATCCACGTGAATGACCTGCTTCGCAGGGTCGACGCGGATGCCCTGGCTGCGCACGACGGTGCCGTCAACACTCACCCGGCCGTCGGCGATCATCTGTTCGGACGCACGCCTGGATGCGACGCCGGCCTGGGCGAGCACCTTCTGCAGGCGCACTCCACCCTCGGTGTAGGGGTTAGCCCTCATAGTTCTTCCTCCAATTCATCCAGCGCGTCAGCGTCTGGCAGGTAGGGTGCCAACGGTACCAGCTCCGACAGGCTCGTTAGCCCCATTTTCTCAAGAAACTCCCCTGTCGTCCCGTACAGGCGCGCGCCAGAGGGTGTCAGTCCCGTCTCTTCCACGAGGCCTCGAGCCATGAGGGTACGCACGACACCATCCACGTTAACTCCACGAATACGGGAGATTCGCGTCCGTGAAATCGGCTGACGATAGGCGATGACGGCCAACGTTTCCAGGGCCGCCTGCGAGAGGCGGGCGTGAGACGATCCGACGACGAAACGGCCGACAACATCGGCGTATGCGCGAGCGGAATAGATGCGCCAGCCACCCGCCACCTCGCGTAGCTCAAAGCCCCGCGGGTGTTCCTGTCCCTCGCCCAGGTACTCGGCAGCAAGCGCGTGCAGTTCGGCGTCAACCTCTTCAGAACTGACTCCCAGAACGTCGGCGAGCTCGGACGCGCCAACTGGTTCGGAGGCCACCATGAGGATCGCCTCAATAGGGCCACACAGTGTGTGTTCACTCATCACCGCTGTCTCCTTCGCTCTCGGATCGTGCACCACTGCGGGACGAGGCCGGGGCAGCATCCGCGTCATCCACACCAGCGTAGTCATCCACGTCAATGTCGAGGCATTCTCGAGTACCCGTCCAATGGATCGTGAGTGCCCCGAGCGCATCCTCCTGATCGAACTCAACCGCGCCTCGCCGGTACAGCTCGAGGAGGGCAAGGAAACGGGAGACAACGACAGCACGCGTCTGGGCATCCTCAACGAGTTGATGGAAGGTCATGGAACCTGCCTCAGCCAGCATCGCACTGACGAGAAGCGCCTGCTCGCGCACGGGCACGACAGGGTCATGCAGGTGAGTGACCTGCACCGTCGGTGCCGAGGCAGACAGCGCATTGGCCGCGAGGCGCGCGAGGTCTTGGGGGGTCGTGAGCCAGCGCAGCTCGGGAAGAAGCGTCGCAAAATGCGGCTCCAGGGGCACGTCCCTGGCGACGTACGAGCCGTACTCCCCCATCCGCTGATCAACATACTTCGCTGCTTCCTTGAACGCGCGATACTGCAGAAGCCGGGAAAACAGCAGATCACGGGCCTCCAAATCGGCCTGCGAGGCGTTGTCCTCCTCGTCAATGGCGGGCAGTAGGTGAGCCGCCTTCATGTCGAGCAGGGTCGCCGCCACGACCAGGAATTCCGTCGTACGAGACAGGTCCGGCGAAGCCTGCATAAAAGCGATGAACTCATCGGTCACCTGGGCGAGTGCAACCTCGGTGATGTCGAGTTTTTTGCGGGCAATCAGGGACAGGAGGAGATCGAAAGGGCCTTCGAAAACGGGGAGTGACACAGCGAAGAGGTCAAACTCCCCCTGGACCTCGAGACCCTCAGGCCGCGTCGCCACGGGCTATGACTTCCCGCGCGAGTCGACGGTAGGCGTGCGCGCCCGCATGGTTGGGAGCGTAAGAAGTAATCGGCTCAGTCGCCACAGACGCATCCGGGAACTTGATGGTGCGACCGATACGAGTATCGAACACGAGATCGCCGAATGCCTCCTGTAGGCGCTGGAGGACCTCGCGCGAGTGCAGCGTGCGCGAGTCAACCATCGTAGCGACAATGCCATCAATTTTGAGACGCGGGTTGATGCGGTCGCGCACCGTCTCGATGGTTTCGACGAGCAGCGCGACGCCACGCAGCGCGAAGAACTCTGCCTCGACCGGGACGATAACACCGTGAGCTGCGGTGAGGGCGTTGACTGCGAGCAAGCCGAGGGACGGCTGGCAGTCGATCAGGACCACGTCATAGTCAGCTTCGACGTGTCGGAGAACGCGGGCCAAGGCACTCTCGCGGGCAACCTCATTGACGAGCTGAACCTCCGCCGCGGACAGGTCGATGTTCGCAGGGATGATATCGAGGTTTTCCGTCGCCGTGTGACAGATAGTCGCCTTCACATCCGCTTTGGGGTTCATGAGCAGCGTGTAGATCGTCTGCTCCATATCGAGCGCATTAATACCCAGCCCAACGGAGGCGGCACCCTGGGGATCAAAGTCCACGATCAGGACCCTTCGCCCATATTCAGCCAGGGCGGCACCCAGATTGATGGTCGTCGTCGTCTTACCGACGCCGCCCTTCTGATTACACATCGCGATCACGCGAGCGGGACCATGCCCCGACAGCGGCGCGGGCACAGGGAAATCGACCGGCTCTTCGCGCAGGTCGGGCGTCAGCGTAGGATGCGAGTTCGTGGTCACGTCCCCATCCTAATTCATCACCGCGCGGTTGCCTCGGTGCCACGCGCCCGTGGGTGCGAGAGGGTAAAGACCTCACGCAGCGCTTGTGCGGTCACCTGGGTGTAGATCTGAGTGGTTGCTACCGAGGCATGCCCGAGAAGCTCCTGGACTTCGCGCACGCTCGCGCCACCCTCGAGCAGGTGCGTCGCAAACGAATGCCGCAAGGTATGCGGAGAGACGCGGTCTCCCAGGTCAGCCGCCTGAGCCGCGCGCCGAATAGCCGTCCATGCACTCTGACGAGACAGCGCACCGCCGCGGGAGTTGAGGAAAAATACCGTCTGGCCCCTGCCTCGTGCTGCCAGTGCCGGTCGCGCACGCACTCTGTATGCGTCGAGCGCGTCAACAGCGAAAGAACCGACCGGAACGATCCTCTCTTTGCGTCCTTTGCCAAACAGACGTACAACGGGGACATCGCCGTCAAGATCAAGGTCATCAGCGCTCAAGGACACCGCTTCAGACACGCGCGCACCCGTGGCATACAGGAGTTCGAGCAACGCAGCATCACGAAGGCCGATGGGTGAATCGTCGGCGTGAGCGGCATCAAGCAGCCGTCCCACCTCCTCGACAGAGAGAGCCTTGGGCAGGTGATGCCCCTGACGAGGGGCGTGCAGCTGGGCAGCGACATCCGTCGCGACAACCCCCTCCGTCAGCGCGTACTTATGCAGCCCTCGGATAGCGGCCGACGCGCGCGCTACGGACGACGCTGCTGCAGCTTTCCCCGTGACCGCTCCGGATGCCAGACGCATCATGTAGTCTTCGATGTCGCGCACGCTCACGTCCCCGACATCGTTTTTCCCTCGGCTCTTCATGTCAAACGCATACCGGCTGGCATCTCTGCGATAGTTTGAAACTGTATGCGCAGATGCCCCCTTTTCAACGCGCAGATAGTCCACCCAGTCGCGCACGAGAGCTTCCAGAGAGGTCATGGTGTCAGGGTAAGCGACTGTGCAACATATGTGCGTGAGCGCTATCGGCATGCGCACATATTCGCTAGACTGTGACGCGGTAAACCATTTCCGCCCCAACGCTGGGGCCCTACAACTGGAGACCACCGTGTCACTTCACTGGGATCACATTGATGACGAAGCGGTCAAGACCGCTAAGATCCTCGCCGCCGACGCCGTCGAGCAGGCTGGATCGGGCCACCCCGGTACTGCTATCTCACTCGCCCCCGCCGCCTACCTCCTCTACAACAAAGTCATGAACGTCGACCCTGCCGACCCACGCTGGATCGGACGCGACCGCTTCATCCTCTCGGCCGGCCACTCGTCGCTGACCCAGTACGTCCAGCTCTACCTCTCCGGCTTCGGGCTCGAACTTGATGACATCAAGAAGCTGCGCACCGCTGGCTCCCTGACCCCCGGCCACCCCGAGTACGGCCACACCAAGGGCGTGGAGATCACGACCGGCCCGCTGGGTACCGGCATCGCTTCCGCCGTCGGCTTCGCCATGAACGCCCGCCGTGTCCACGGCCTGCTGGATCCCGAGACCCCCCTCGGCAAGTCCGTCTTCGACCACAACGTCTACGTCATCGCTGGCGATGGTTGCTTCGAAGAGGGCGTCTCAGCTGAGGCTTCCTCCCTCGCAGGCACCCAGGAGCTCGGCAACATTACCGTCATCTGGGACGACAACCACATCTCCATCGAAGACGACACGTCGATCGCTTTCACCGAGGACGTCCTGGCCCGCTACGAGGCCTACGGCTGGCACGTCCAGCGCGTCGACTGGCTCGGCGAGGATGGCTCCTACGAGGAGAACACCGCCGCGCTGAACGACGCCCTCGAAGCCGCCAAGGCCGAGACCAGGAAGCCCTCGCTCATCGCGCTGCGCACCATCATCGGCTGGCCGACTCCCGGCAAGCAGAACACCGGCGGTATTCACGGTTCCAAGCTCGGCTCCGAGGCGCTGAAGGGCCTCAAGGAGACACTGGGCGCCGATCCTGAGAAGATGTTCGATGCCGATTCCGCGCTCGTCGACGAGGTCCGTGCCCGCGCGGCCGCTCGCGCAGCCGAGTACCGCAAGGACTGGGACGCCCGCTTCGAGGCATGGAAGGCTGCTCACCCCGAGCAGGCTGCCCTGCTTGAGCGTCTCCTCGAAGGCCGCCTGCCCGAGGGCTGGGAGGCCGCGCTGCCCGCCTTCGAAGAGGGCAAGGCCATCGCAACCCGCGCTGCCTCCGGTCAGGTCCTCAACGCGATTGCTCCGGTCCTTCCCGAACTGTGGGGCGGCTCCGCCGACCTCGCTGGCTCGAACAACACCTTCCTGAAGGGCGAGCCTTCCTTCCTGCCCGCACACCGTTCCTCGTCTGCCTTCAGCGGCAACGAGTTCGGCCGCAACCTGCACTTCGGCGTGCGCGAATTCGCCATGGGTGCTGCCCTCAACGGCATCGCTGCTGACGGCTTCACCCGCGCCTACGGCGGCACGTTCTTCGTGTTCTCCGACTTCATGCGCGGGGCCGTGCGCCTCGCCGCCCTCATGGATCTGCCGGTCACCTACGTGTGGACCCACGACTCCATCGGCGTGGGCGAAGACGGCCCGACGCACCAGCCGATCGAGCACCTGGCCTCCTACCGCGCGATCCCGAACTTCGCGGTCGTGCGTCCCGCCGACGCAGCTGAGACGGCCGCCTCCTGGAAGGCCATTCTCGAGCAGTCGCACCCGGCGGCCATCGTCCTGTCCCGCCAGAACCTGCCTAACCCGGCACGAGGCGAAGGCACCGGCCTGGCCACCACCGAGGACCTCGCGCGCGGTGCCTACGTCCTGGCCGACACCGAGGGCACGCCCGACGTGATCCTGCTGGCCTCCGGCTCCGAGGTCTCCGTCGCCCTCGAGGCGCGTGAGAGCCTGGCCGCCGAGGGCATCGCCGCGCGCGTCGTGTCTGTGCCGTGCCTCGACTGGTTCGAGACTCAGGACCGCGAGTACCGCGACTCCGTCCTGCCCCCGTCGGTGCGCGCTCGCGTCTCCGTCGAAGCAGGCATCGCCCTGCCATGGTACCGCTGGATCGGCGACGCCGGTCGCGCAGTCTCCATCGAGCACTTCGGCGCCTCCGCGCCGGGCGAACTCCTCTTCAAGGAGTACGGCATCGACGCCGAGCACGTGGCCGCGGCTGCGAAGGAATCCATCGAGGCCGCTCGTTCGTGACTTTTTAGTCAACTGAACTGAACATAGGGCTGCTGGCGCGCGAGGGCGTGCCAGCAGCCCTATTCTCGTAGACATGTGTGGGTCCTCGGTCCCGCTTCGCTCACCCAACGGGCGCAGCGTTCGGGCCCCGGCCTCGTCCCAACCCCTTGAGCGAACGGAGCGACCACTCGTGACCAACGAGATCCCCACCCTGCGCGATCCCCAGGACCGCAGGCTTCCGCGTATCTCACCGCCCTGCGGCCTCGTCATCTTCGGCATCACCGGTGACCTCGCCCGCAAGAAGTTGCTCCCCGCGATCTACGACCTCGCCAACCGCGGCCTACTGCACCCGGCGTTCTCGTTGACGGGGTTCGCGCGCCGCGACTGGAGCCCGCAGGACTTCGAGGAGTACGTGCGCGCATCCATCGAGGCCCATACCCGCACTGGGTTTAACCAGGGTACATGGAACCAGCTGCGCTCCGGACTACGCTTCGTCTCCGGTACCTTCGACGATCCTGAAGCCTACCGTCGCCTCGCGCAGACCGTCGCCGAACTCGACCATTCACGCGGCACCGGCGGCAATCACGCCTTCTATCTGTCCATTCCTCCGTCGTACTTCCCCGTCGTGGCCAAGCACCTGTCGGACACCGGCCTCAACAAGCGACAGGGTCGCGAATGGCGACGCGTCATCATCGAGAAGCCCTTCGGTCACGACCTCCAGTCCGCGCAAGAGCTCTCCGATGTCATCTCCCAGATCTTCGACGAGAAAGACGTCTTCCGCATCGACCACTACCTGGGCAAGGAAACCGTCCAGAACATCATGGCCATGCGCTTCGCGAACGCCATGTTCGAGCCCCTGTGGAAGGCAAACTACGTCGACTCCGTCCAGATCACGATGGCCGAGGACATCGGCATCGGCACGCGCGCGGGCTACTACGACGGCATCGGCGCAGCGCGCGACATCATCCAGAACCACCTGCTGCAGCTCATGGCACTCACTGCCATGGAGGAACCCGTACGTTTCACGCCCGAGGAGATCCGCACCGAGAAGGAGAAGGTTCTCTCTGCCGTGCGCCTGCCCGACGACCTGGCTGCCGACACCGCACGCGGCCAGTACGCGGGCGGTTGGCAGGGAGGCGACCGTGTACGCGGTTACCTCGAGGAGGACGGTATCCCCGCCGATTCGACCACGGAGACATTCGCAGCGATCAAGCTTTTCGTCGACACGCGGCGCTGGGCTGGCGTGCCGTTCTATCTGCGCGCAGGCAAGCGCTTGGGCAAGCGCGTTACCGAGATCGCCGTGATCTTCAAGCGCTCTGCCCACGTACCGTTCGGCAACTCTGCCCTCAGCGAATCCGCTCAAAACGCACTCGTCATCCGCGTCCAGCCGGATGAGGGCCTGACCCTCAAGCTCGGCGCCAAGGTCCCGGGCACCTCGATGCAGGTGCGTGACGTCACCATGGACTTCGCCTACGGCCACGCGTTTACCGAGGACTCCCCCGAGGCGTATGAGCGGCTCATCCTCGATGCGCTTGTCGGTTCCGCGCCCCTGTTCCCCCACCAGCACGAGGTCGAGGCCTCGTGGAAGATCCTCGATCCGATCCTGTCCTTCTGGGAGAGCCAGGGACAGCCCGAGCCCTACGCCCCCGGCACCTGGGGTCCCCAATCCGCGCACGACATGTTGGCCCGCGATGGCCGTTTCTGGAGGCTCCCGTGATCATCACCCTGAAGAACACCACGTCCGCCGAGGTCGCATCCCGCATCGTCGAGCTGCGTGACGAACGCGGCGCTGCGGCCCTCAGCCGCGTTCTCACGCTCCTCATCTGCGTGCCTGACCTGATCGACGTCGACAACGCAATCGAGGTTTCCGACGCGGTCTCGCGCGAGCACCCCTGCCGCGTCATCGTCATTGTCGAGCCCGAGTCGACGGAGGGAACCGCGCGCCTCAACGCCCAGATTCGCGTCGGCGACGCAGCGGGTCTGTCCGACATCATCATCCTGGAGCCACGCGGCGAGGCAGCATCCAACATCGATTCGCTCGTCATGCCTCTGCTCCAGTCCGATACTCCTGTCGTCACTTACTGGCCGGTGGTTCCACCGCAGAATCCTGGCACCCACCCGCTCGGCCGCCTGGCGGTCAAGCGCATCACCGATTCGCGTGCAACCGAGTGCCCGATGGAGACGCTGTCGGCTCTGTCGACCGTGTACACCCCCGGCGACATCGATCTAGCATGGGCGGGCGTCACCCTGTGGCGTGCGCTCCTGGCCGCGATCGCGGAAGACTTCGACCGTCTACCAACCTCAATCCGCATCGCGGGAAACGCCACACATCCGTCGCCGTTCCTCGTCGCCGCGTGGCTGCACCACCAGCTGGGCGTGCCAGTCGAGCGTGTTGTCGACAACGACGCGCTCACGATCACGGACATCACGTTCTTCTTTGACGATGACACGACCGTGTCTCTGTCGCGCAGTGCTTCCTCGTCGGTGGCTTGTCTATCGCGTCCCGGCCTCGAGGACCGTAGCGTGAACCTGGCACGCCGTTCCGTTCAGGACTCACTCATGGAGGATCTGCGTCGTCTCGATCCAGACGTCTACTACGGGGAGCTCCTCACGGCAGAACTGCCACGGCTCACCCTCTCCTCCGAAGGCGAGTGACATGGTTTCCGTTCACACGCTTGAGGTTTTTCCAACCGTCGACGAGCTGAACGCCGCCGTTGGCCGCGCATTCTTTGAGCGCCTGCGCACGCTCATCAACGAGGCCGGGACGGACGTGCGTATCAACGTCGCCATTTCCGGCGGCGCGATCACCACCTCCCTTCTGCCCTCCCTGCTACCGTGCGTCGACCAGGTTGACTGGTCGCGCGTTCGCGTGTGGCTGGTGGATGAACGCTATGTTCCCGCCGGAGATAAAGACCGCAACGATGACCAGGCGTGGGATGGATTCCTCTATGCTGCATCAGGCGTGGAGTTCGTGCGGATGCCGAGCGCCGATACCTCAGCACCCAGCGCTGGTTCTCTTGACGATGCCACCGCTGCATTCGCAGACACCTGGCACTCGGTCATGGGCGATCGATCCTTCGATATCGCGCTGATCGGTATGGGTCCCGACGGACACATCTGCTCGCTCTTCCCCGGACGCGTCAACATGCACGAGGCCTCCCCCATCCTGGCGATTCGCAACTCGCCCAAGCCGCCCCCCGAGCGCATCACCGTATCGATGCCCATCATGCGCCGATGCCCCGAGGTGTGGCTCACGACCGGTGGTTCGGCAAAGGCAGAGGCGCTCGGACGCGCTTTTGCCGGCGCGTCGCCCCTCGACCTTCCCGTTGCGGGGATCCTCTCCCCAACGACGCGAGTCTACGTGGACGAGGCAGCGGCCTCGCGACTGGACCTCGGGTAGAAGCATCACCTTACTTTGTGGGGCCGCCTTCGTGACGAAGGCGGCCCCACTGCCTCTTGCCTGGGTACAAAATGGCTCCCCGCTGATCAGCGGAGAGCCACAGCTCGATGATGATCGATACCGATCAGCCACCAAACTTTCCAAGCAGGACGAAACCGATGATGCACACCACCCAGATGAACAGAGTGCCCATGGTGATGCGGTTCAGGTTACGCTCGGCGACACCGGAGGACCCTGCCGACGAGGAGATACCGCCACCGAACATGTCCGATAGGCCGCCGCCCTGCCCCTTGTGCATCAGGATGGTCAGGGTGAGCAGGATGCTGGTCACGAAGATCAGCCCAATCAGCACGTTGTTCAGAATGGTCACGGTGGGTCCAGTTTCTATCGCAGGTCGCCCCAACTCGGGGCACATATAGTCCTATATTAACTGAGAATGCCGATGGGGCCAACCGGCACACCGGTTGGCCCCATCTCGCGTCCGCTCCGCCCCAGCTCGACTGGCCGGGTATCACGGGCGTGTGAGCGTTGCTCAGGCGTAGAAGTTCGCCATGGCGGCGAAGGAGTCAGCCTTCAGGGACGCGCCACCGACGAGACCGCCGTCGACGTCGGGCTGAGCCATGAGCTCCTTGATGTTGCCGGGCTTGGCGGAGCCGCCGTAGAGGATCCGGGTGGACTCGGCGGTTTCGGCGCCGAAGTCCTCGGCCAGGGCGGCGCGGATGGCGCCGCACACTTCCTGGGCGTCCTCAGCGGATGCGGTCTCGCCGGTGCCGATGGCCCAGATGGGCTCGTAGGCGATGACGATCTTGGCAACCTCTTCGGCCTTCCAGCCGGCGAGCGCGGCGCGGATCTGGCCGAGAACGAAGTCGACGTAGGTGCCGGCCTTGCGGATCTCGAGGGCTTCGCCGCAGCACAGGATTGGGGTCATACCGGCGTCGAAGACCTTGCGGGCCTTGGCACCGACGAGCTCGTCGGACTCACCGTGGTACTCGCGGCGCTCGGAGTGGCCCATGACCACGTAGGTGACGCCGAGCTTGGTGAGCATCTCGGTGGAGATTTCACCGGTGTAGGCACCGTTGTCGTGGATGGAGACGTCCTGGGCACCGTACTTGATCTGGAGATCATCGGCGTCGACGATGGTCTGGACGGTGCGGATGTCGGTGAACGGCGGGATCACGAGGACCTCGCACTTGGAGTAGTCGTGACCAGCGTCGGACAGTGCCATTTCGAGGCCCTGGACGAGGTGATTGGCCTCGAGGTGATCGAGGTTCATCTTCCAGTTGCCGGCCATGAGGGGCGTACGTGCCATGAGTCAGTCCTCCAGAACTGCGATACCGGGCAGAACCTTACCCTCGAGGAGTTCGAGGGAAGCGCCACCACCAGTGGAAATGTGGGAGAAGGTGTTCTCGTCGAAGCCGAGCAGGCGCACGGCTGCGGCGGAGTCGCCGCCGCCGATGACGGAGAACATGGAGCCCTTGGACAGGGCCTCTGCGACGGCGCGGGTGCCACCGGCGAACGCGTCGAATTCGAAGACGCCCATGGGACCGTTCCAGGCGACGGTCTTGGCGGTCGCGAGCTTGTCAGCGAAGAGCTTCGCGGACTCGGGGCCGATGTCCAGACCCATCTGATCATCGGGGATAGCGTCGACCTTGACGACGGTCGCGGGCGCGTCTGCCGCGAATTCGGGGGCGACGATGACGTCCACGGGCAGGACGAGGTCAACACCGCGCTCGGCGGCCTCGGCGATGTAGCCCTTGACGGTGTCGATCTGGTCTTCCTCGAGGAGGGACTTGCCCACCGAGTAGCCCTGAGCGGCGAGGAAGGTGAAGACCATGCCGCCGCCGATGAAGAGCATGTCGGCCTTCTTCAGCAGGTTGGCGATAACGCCGAGCTTGTCGGAGACCTTGGAGCCGCCGAGGACGACGCCGTAGGGGCGCTCGGGGTCGCCGGTCACCTTGGACAGGGACTCGATCTCCTTGAGGACGAGCAGACCAGCGGCCGAGGGCAGCAGCTTCGCAATGTCGTAGACCGAAGCCTGCTTGCGGTGCACGACACCGAAGCCGTCGGAGACGAACGCGTCGCCGAGCTTGGCGTACTCGCGGGCAAGCTCTTCGCGCTCCTCGTCGACCTTGGAGGTCTCACGGGGATCGAAACGGACGTTCTCGAGCAGCGCGATCTCGCCATCACCCAGAGCGGCGACGGTCTCAGCAGCGGAGGGGCCGACGACGTCGGAAGCCAGCGTGACCTTCACGCCGGAGAGTTCAGCAAGGCGCTTGGCGACGGGGGCAAGCGAGAAGGCGGGATCGACCTTGCCCTTGGGGCGGCCGAGGTGAGCCATGATGACGACCTTGGCACCGGCGTCGGTGAGGGTCTTGAGGGTCGGCAGAGCCGCACGAATACGGCCATCATCGGTGATGACGCCGTCCTTGAGCGGAACGTTGAAGTCGGAGCGGACGAGGACGCGCTTGCCGCGCAGGTCGCCCAGAGTGGAGATAGTCCTCACGAGGAGTCCTTTCGGTGTGAAGGCGGTGGCGATGTACGAGATGCCCGTGCACGAGCGTGCACGGGCATCTCGCTGATCAGCTCATGGCTGGTATATCAGCTGTGTGCTCAGGCGAGCTTGGAGCCGACGAGGGCGGTGAGGCGAACGAGAGCGTTCGAGTAGCCCCACTCGTTGTCGTACCAGGACAGGACCTTGACGAGGTTGCCGATGACCTTGGTCTCGGTGGCGTCGAAGATCGAGGTGTGCGGGTCGCCCACGATGTCGGAGGAAACGATCGGATCCTCGGTGTACTCGAGAACACCCTTGAGCTCACCCTCGGCAGCGGCCTTGACGGCAGCCTTAACGGCCTCGACGGAGACCTCCTTCTTCGCGATGAAGGTGAGGTCGGTCAGGGAGCCGGTCGGGGTGGGAACGCGGACGGCGAGGCCATCGAACTTACCCTCAAGCTCGGGCAGAACCAGGGCGACGGCCTGGGCAGCACCGGTCTTGGTGGGGATCATGTTCAGGGCCGCGGCGCGGGCGCGACGCAGATCCTTGTGGGGAGCGTCGAGGACGCGCTGGTCACCCGTGTAGGAGTGGATGGTGGTCATGATGCCGCGCTCGATGCCGAAGTTCTCCTCGAGAACCTTGGCCAGGGGGGCGAGGCAGTTGGTCGTGCAGGAGGCGTTCGACACGATGTTCATCGTGGCGCCATCGTACTTGTCCTCGTTCACGCCCATGACGAAGGTGCCGTCGACGTTCTTCGCGGGAGCGGAGATGACGACCTTCTTGGCGCCAGCGTCCAGGTGAGCCTTGGCCTTCTCGCCGTCGGTGAAGAAGCCGGTGGACTCAACGACAACCTCAACGCCGAGCTCGCCCCAGGGCAGATCGGCGGGGTTACGCTGCGCCAGCACCTTGATGTGCTTGCCGTTGACGACGATGCCCTCGTCATCGTAGGAGACCTCGCCCTGGAAGCGACCCGTGATCGAGTCGTACTTCAGCAGGTGAGCGAGGGTCTTGTTGTCGGTGAGGTCGTTAACGGCGACGATCTCGATGTCCGCGCCCTGCTCGAGAGCAGCGCGGAAGAAGTTGCGGCCGATGCGGCCGAAGCCGTTGATGCCAACGCGGGTGGTCACTATGTTCCTCCTGCTCGTGCCCCTCGCGGGGCACGGTATTCGATGCAACCGGGCGTGCGGGTTGCCAGCCCGGCCCGCAGATGTCTGCGGTTCCAGCAGTTCCTAATCTACACCCCAGAGCGTGCTCTGTCACAATCCAATTTGAAATTCTGCACGTGGGGTAATTCTCGTTTGAATCGAGACGTTGTGGCAGGAACCAGGGACCTCAGTCCTCATCGAGCATGTCGAGGGTGAGCGCGGATTCCGTATCGGGAATGCCTCGTTCGTGTGCAACCTTGTCAGCGAGGGCCAGGAGTCGTCGGATTCGCCCGGCAACGGCATCCTTGGTGAGCGGCGGATTCGTGTGCTTGCCGAGCTCTTCGAGGGATGCCTGCTTGTACTTCAGCCGCAGGGTACCTGCCTCGAGCAGGTGAGCCGGTACGTCGTCCCCAAGAATCTCAAAGGCTCGCTCAACGCGCGCACCGGCTGCGACGGCGGCACGCGCGGAGCGGCGCAGATTCGCATCGTCAAAGTTAGCCAGTCGGTTGGCGCTGCCCCGCGCCTCGCGGCGCTCGCGTCGCTCCTGCCAGGCCTCGAAGGTCTGGGGTGCACCCATCGCGGAAATCAGCGCGCCGATCGCATCAGAGTCACGGACGGACACACGATCCGTACCGCGCACCTCCTTCGAGCGCGCGGCCGCGCCGAGCTTACGCGCGCAACCCACCATGGCGAGTGCCACCTCGGGACCGGGACAGGTGATCTCAAGCGAGGAGGAACGTCCGGGTTCCATGAGCGAGCCGCGGGCGAGGAACGCACCGCGCCAAATCGCCGCAGCCTCGGCCGTCCCCGAGGCGACGAGTACGGGCGGCAGGCCGCGAATGGGACGGCGCAGTGAATCAACGAGACCGGTCAGGCGAGCGAGCTCATCAGCCTTGTGGACGACTCGCACAACGTAGCGCTTGCCGCGTCGCAGGGAGGATCCGGACACGACGACGACGGAGGATTCCGCATTGTACAGCGCCTGCAGGTAGGTGCGCAGGCGCCGCGCAGCGACGGGCGAGTCGAGCTCAGCCTCGACGAGAATGCGACCGCCCACGAGGTGCAGACCGCCGGCGAAACGCAGTGTCGCGCTTACCTCGGCGGCCACCTCCGACGGCGTCGTGATGACGGCGCGCGCGAGCTCGTCCTTCATGTCAGATGTCAGAGACACGGGTTCTTCCTAGGGTGTGAAGTCGTTTGTCAACAGGCAACAGCTTCTAAGGTAACCACGTTTCGCTCTGTCCGACCTCACCAAGGAAGCCGTCGAATGCGTCACGCAATGCTGCGGCAAGGCGCAGCGGGTCGTGGTGCGGAGCCCCGTCACCCGTGCGGACCTGGCGCAGGAGAACGCGCGCACCGAGCTCCTCGGCAGCGACGATCAGGTCATCGATATCATCGCATGCCGTGGGGTCAGCGACGACGACGTCGAGCTTGAGCATGGGCGCGTACTCGCGCAGGACACGCACGTGATCGGCGGTCGACATGAGGTCAGTTTCGCCGCGTTGGCGTGCCAGGTTGAGCACGAGCGCGCGGTGCGCATCCGTCGTTGCGAGTGCTCGGTTGATGTCGGGGACCAGCAGATGCGGAATGACCGACGTGTACCAGGAGCCGGGGCCCAGCACGACCCAATCGGCCTCGGAGATGGCGTCGGTAACCGCAGAGGGGACCTCGGGGGCCTCGGGCGTAATACGAACGTGCTCGACGGTACCGGGGGCGACGGCGACCTTCGATTGGCCGGACACGACGTAACGACGTCCACCGTCGTTCATGTCCGCCTCGATATCAATGGGCGTCGTCGACATGGGCAGGACCCGCCCCTGTGCCCCGAGGAGTCGGCCCACCCAGTCGAGGCCCTCAACCGGATCGTCGAGGAGCTGCCAGAGGCCAGAAATCAGCAGGTTACCGAGCGCATGGCCGTTGAGCGGGCCGCTCGTATCGAGGCGCAGCTGCATGACGTCACGCCATGTCAAGCCCCACTCGGATTCCTCACATAGCGACGCCAACGCCATACGCAGGTCGCCGGGAGGCAGGATCGGCATCTCCTGGCGCAGACGGCCGGAGCTGCCACCGTCATCCGCGACGGTCACGACCGCTGTGAGCGCGCGGGTGATATGGCGCAAAGCCCGCAGGGTTGCGGACAAGCCGTGTCCGCCGCCTAGGGCGACGATGTTCTGGCCGGATTCTCCACGTTGAACCCAGCCGGCTGCATCAAGATAGGGCATCAGTCTCTCCCAATGTCACGGTGCATCACGCGAACCGTGTATCCGTGTGTGCGCAGGCGCTTGGCGATTGCCTCGGAGCAAGCAACTGAGCGGTGCTTTCCGCCCGTGCATCCGACGGCAATCGTGACGAATGGCTTCAATTCTGCCAGATAGCCGCTCAGCATGGGAGCCAGTAGGTCCGCATATCCAAGAGCAAAATCGCGTGCACCCGGCTGAGAGAGCACGTAGTCGGCGACGGCCTGGTCCCTGCCCGTGAGGTGACGCAGCTCGTCCACCCAGTACGGATTCTTGAGAAAACGCACGTCAACGACGTGATCGGCGTCGAGGGGCAGCCCGTGCTTGAAACCGAACGACTCGACGGTCACCTGCAGGGGGCGCTCCTCCCCCGCCACGATATCGCGGATACGCCGGGTCAGATCGTGGACACTCATGGTGGAGGTGTCGATGACTTCGTCGGCGGCGCGGCGCAGTGGCGCGAGGAGACGCATTTCGGCCTTGATACCGTCCATGAGCGTGCCTGCGCCCTGGAGGGGATGGGGACGACGGTTGGATTCGTAGCGGCGCACGAGGGTCTGGGGGCTGGCCTCGAGGAAGATAATGCGGTAGGCGATGCCCGCGCCCTTGAGCTGCTCGAGTGTGGCGTCCAGCGTTCGGAAGAAGGTACGCGAGCGAACGTCGACGCCGACCGCCAGGCGATGCACGCCCGCCGCGGGGTCATTCGACATCATGCCGACAAGAGCGGGCAGCATGGTCGGCGGCAGGTTGTCGACGACGTACCAGTCCAGATCCTCAAGCGCCCGAGCGGCACCGGTTCGGCCCGCTCCCGAGTAGCCGGTGATGATGAGGACTTCGTTAGAGGCGCGCGGCTCGTACTTGACGCGGATCATGTCGCGCACGGCGATGCCCTCGGGAACCGTGGGAGGGTTCTCCTCGTTCATCGACGAGGCCTGGGCCTGGCGCTCATCGCGGTCGTCCGTGGGTGTGTGGTCGGGCATGGCGTCCTCCTGACGGGTGGGCTGGGCTGATGGGTGGGAGCGGTTACGCGCAAGGCGCGGGGGCCTCGTCAATGGAGATGCCTGCGGCCGCGCGCCTGGCGATGACTCGCGCTTCCTTCGGCGTGCTCGCGGTGGCGGCGACGACGCCGACGCGCCTGCCGGCGCGGCTGATGGGCTTGCCGAAGATGCGCACGATGTCGGCGGCGGCTAGGGCTTCGGCAACGCCGTCGTAGACGGGGGCGTCGACGGCACCGGTTGACTTGATGACGGCCGAGGCACCGGGGCTCGCCTGCGCGGTCGAGACGGGCAGGCCCAGGATGGCGCGTGCGTGCAGTTCGAACTCGGATTGCGCTTGCGTCACCATCGTCACCATGCCGGTGTCGTGGGGGCGTGGCGAGAGTTCGGAGAACCAGACCTCATCGCCACGCACGAAGAACTCGACGCCGAAGATGCCGAGGCACGGCCCGTTTCCGGCCTCGGCCAGGGCGTCAGTGACGGCCTTGGCCATCGTGCGTGAGGCTTCGAGGGCTGCCTCGCTCATGGCCATGGGCTGCCAGGATTCGACGTAGTCTCCGCCCTCCTGACGGTGCCCGATGGGCGCGCAAAAGCTCGTCGTGACCGTACCGGACTTAGCGTCCCAGGAGCGCACGGTGAGCAGCGTGATCTCATAGTCGAAGTCGACGCCTTCTTCGACGATGACGACGCCGGTCGTCGCACGCGCGTCCTCCTTCGCATGTGCCCATGCGGAGGCGGCCTGCTCGGGGCCGGTGACGCGGGACTGACCGTGCCCGGAAGAGGACATGGTCGGTTTCACGAAGGCGGGGTATCCGATCTCGTCGAGAGCGGTGGCCAGCTCGGCCTCACTGCGCGCGAATCGGAAAGCGGACGTACGCACGCCGGGGAGGGAGGCGGCGAGGGTGCGGATGCGCTGGCGGTCCATCGTGGCCTGGACGGCGAAGGCGTTGGGGACGACGCGCACGCCTCGCTCCTCACAAGCGCTGAGTTCGTCAGTCGCGATGGCTTCCACCTCGGGAACGATGAGGTCAACGTCAACGCTGTCGAGCACCTCGCGCAGAGCCTGCGGGTCGCTCATGTCAAAGACGCGGGATTCGTCCGCCACCTGCATGGCGGGAGCATTGCCGTAGGAGTCACACGCGATAACGGTGCATCCGTAGCGCTGCAGGGCGATCGCTACTTCCTTACCGAGTTCGCCCGATCCAAGCAGCAGCACGCGCGCCGGCAGCGGCACGGGAAGCGTGAATGTCATGGTGTGTCCTCCCTCGACGATGTCGCAAGCCTATCGCGAATCGTGCGCGCGAGACCGGGTCCCACGCCCTTGACCTCGGCAATGTCCTCCACGGATGCCTCACGGATCCGCTTCACAGAGCCGAAATGTTTCAACAGCGCGGCCTGACGGGCGGGTCCAAGCCCTGGGATGGAATCGAGCACCGAGCGCCGCTGGGCCTTCGAACGCCGCTTGCGGTGCTTCGTGATCGCGAAGCGGTGGGACTCGTCGCGCAGGTACTGCAGGAGGTAGAGCGCCTCCGAGGTGCGCGGCAGGATGAGAGGGAACTCGTCACCGGGGATCCATACCTCCTCCAGGCGTTTCGCCAACCCGACGACGGGCACGTCCGCACCCACGGCGTCGAGGGCGGCTCGCGCGGCATTGACCTGCGGGAGGCCACCATCGACAACGACCAGGTCGGGGCGGTAGGAGAATCGCTTGGGGCGCCCCGTCGTCGCGTCGATCGGACCGGAGGTGTAGGCGACACCATCCTCGTCCTCTCCTTCGACGCCAGCCTCCTCGGCCAGCAAGCGTGAAAAGCGCCGGGTGAGGACCTCGTTCATCGCGCTCGTATCATCGGGGGTACCGCTCCCGTCCTCACCGCGGATGTTGTAGGTGCGATAGGCGTCCTTACGCGGCATGCCGTCCTCAAAGACCACCATCGAGGCGACCTGATTGTCGCCGCCCGTGTGCGACACGTCGTAGCACTCGATACGCAGGGGCGCTGCGGGCAGGTCCAGGTTCTCGGCGAGCTGCTCGAGTGCCTTCGAGCGCGCCGTAATGTCGCCCGCCCGCTTCGTCCGATGCAGGGCAAGGGCCTGGCGAGCATTTTCCGTCACCGTCTCCATGAGCTGAGCCTTCGGGCCACGCTTGGGAACGTGAATGGACACGGACGCGCCGCGCACCTCCCGCAGCCAGCGCGCAATCGTATCCTTCTCCTCGGGCTCGACAGAGACGAGTACCTCGCGCGGGATCGCCGATGTGGGCGTGTGCGCGACGTCGTCCACGCTCACAGCCGCCACCTTGTCCGGCTTCCCGGCCCCGGCCTCGTCCGGCGACGCCGAGGAATACACCTGCTCCAGCAGGCGGGACATGAGGGCGGCGTCATCCGCCCCGTCGACGCGCTCGATCACCCATCCGCGCGTGCCCCGGATACGCCCGCCACGCACGTGGAAGACGTGAACCGCAGCGTCCAGGTCATCGCTGACGAGCGAGAACACGTCGGCGTCCGAGCCGTCATCCAGCACGACCGCATTGCGCTCCAGCACCGTGCGCAACGCCAACACATCGTCGCGCAGCTTCGCCGCACGCTCGAAGTTCAGCTCCGCCGACGCCTGGCGCATCTGCTCCTCCAGGTCACGGATGACGGGACCCGTGCGCCCCTCCATGAACTGGCACAACCCCTCGGCGAGCGCGCGATGCTCCTCCATCGAGATGCGCCCCACGCACGGCGCGGAACACTTATCGATGTAGCCGAGCAGGCATGGACGCCCCTGAGCCTTCGCTCGCTGGAACACGCCTGCGGAGCACGAGCGCATCGGAAACACGCGCAGCAGCTGATCGATCGTCTCACGAATCGCCCAGACCTGGGTATACGGCCCGAAGTAACGCGACACCGCACGCTTACGCTCACGCGTCACCTGCACACGGGGGAAGCGCTCCCCCATCGACACCGCCAGATACGGGTAGGACTTATCGTCCTTAAACATGACGTTGAAGCGCGGATTGAATTCCTTAATCCACGTGAACTCCAGCGTGAGCGCCTCCACCTCGGAACGCACAACGGTCCACTGGACGGCGCTCGCGGTCGTCACCATCTGCTGGGTGCGCGGATGCAGGTTCGCCAGATCCTGGAAGTAGTTCGTCAGGCGATTGCGCAGGTTCTTAGCCTTACCGACGTAGATGACGCGGCCCTGAGGGTCGGAGAATCGGTAGACGCCCGGCGAGGTCGGGATATCTCCCGTGCGGGGTCGGTACGTCGAAGGATCAGCCACGCTCCCAGGGTACGAGGCCGGGGCTGGCAGCGCCCGATGCCCACCGCGGGCGTGCTCTATGTCATGAAACCTTTGAATAATGAAACCAATACGCGCAGCCGCCACCTGTAGGCATATACTGGTCTTGGTTGCGAATTGACCTATTCTTGACCAGCGAGTACAGCTCTCCCACAAAGAAGGACGTTCATGTTCACCTCCACCCAAGAGGTCGCAGACTTTATCTCCGAGCAGAACATTGAACTCGTCGACGTGCGTTTCTGCGACGTCCCCGGGGTTCAGCAGCACTTCACGATCCCCGTGAGCGAATTCTTGGACGCCGCATTGTCGGACGGCCTGATGTTCGACGGCTCATCGGTGCGCGGCTTTACCGCGATCCACGAGTCCGACATGAAGCTCATCCCGGACATCTCTTCCGCGTTCGTTGACCCGTTCCGCGATCGTAAGACCCTGGTCGTTAACTTCTCGATCGTCGACCCCTTCACGGATGAGCCTTTCTCGCGCGACCCGCGCCAGGTGGCTGCGAAGGCCGAGGCCTACCTGCGTTCGACCGGTATCGCAGACGAGTGCTTCATCGGTGCCGAGGCGGAGTTCTACCTCTTCGACGACGTGCGCTACCAGGTCACCCCGCACAACACCTTCTACTCCGTCGACTCCCCCGAGGCGTACTGGAACACCGGCCGCGTCGAAGAGGGCGGTAACATGGGCTATAAGGTGGCCGTCAAGGGCGGTTACTTCCCTGTCTCCCCCGCCGACAAGTACGCGGATGTGCGCGACGAGATGAGCCGCCTCCTCGAAGAGGTCGGCCTGACGATCGAGCGCGCCCACCACGAGGTCGGCTCGGGCGGCCAGCAGGAGATCAACTACCGCTTCGCGACGCTGCAGACCGCGGCGGACGACATGATGAAGTTCAAGTACGTCATCAAGAACGCGGCCCTCGAGTTCGGCCATTCCGCGACCTTCATGCCCAAGCCCCTGTTCGGCGACAACGGCTCGGGTATGCACACGCACATGTCTCTGTGGAAGAACGGCGAGCCCCTCTTCTACGACGAGCGCGGCTACGGATCCCTGTCCGACACTGCCCGTTGGTTCATCGGTGGCCTGCTGGAGCACGCTCCCGCGCTGCTCGCCTTCACGAATCCGTCGGTGAACTCTTTCCGCCGCCTGGTTCCTGGCTTCGAGGCTCCGATCAACCTCGTATACTCGGCGCGCAACCGCTCCGCGTGCATCCGCATCCCCGTGACGGGCACCTCCCCGAAGGCCAAGCGCGTGGAGTACCGCGTGCCGGACCCGAGCGCGAACCCCTACCTGGCCTTCTCCGCGTGTCTCATGGCGGGCATCGACGGCATCAAGCGTCGCATCGAGCCGGCAGCCCCCATCGACAAGGACCTGTACGAGCTGCCCCCGGCCGAGTACCAGGACATCGCGAAGCTTCCGAGCTCTCTCGAGGCCGCTCTCGACGCACTGCGCGAGGACCACGAGTTCCTCACCGAGGGCGACGTCTTCACCCAGGATCTCATCGACACCTGGCTCGAGTACAAGGAGACCAAGGAGGTCGCCCCGATGCGCGCCTACCCGCACCCCTTCGAGTACCAGATGTACTACGACCTGTGATCTAATCGTCACTCAGCGGCCCCCGCCCCGATTATGGGGCGGGGGCCGCGCTCTACCCAGTAGACTCACAACGGACCTATTGTTCAGTCTTTGAACCGATACCCGGGAGGACACGATGAAGCGCATGCGCGATGGCTCGTACACGATCAAGCCGACGTACAAGGTCGGCGACCATGACATCGTGCCCGACATGCTGGCCAAGCGAGCCCTCAGCCACCCGCACCAGGTGTGCGTCGAGCAGCGTTCCTCCGTCGGTTCCACCCGCTCCCTGACCGCCGGTGAGCTCCAGCGTCAGGTCGAGTACACCGCCTGTGGCCTCATCGGCCTCGGCGTGCAGGCTGGAGACGCTGTGGCGATCCTGGCCCCGACCTCGTACGAGTGGCTCCTCCTGGATCTGGCACTGCTCTCGATCGGCGCGATCACCGTCCCGATCTACGAGTCCGATTCCGCCGCCCAGATCGAGCACATCCTCACCGACGCGCACGTGACCCGTGTTTTCACCGCTACGACACAGCAGGCCGAGCTCGTGGGCTCTGTTGCCCCCGGGCATACCGTCGCCATCGATTCCTTCGATCGTGGCGCACAGCGCATGATCGCCCGCGCCGCCACCGGCATCACGATCGAGAACGTCGAACAGCGCCGCGCCACCATGTCGTCCTCGGACATCGCAACCATCATCTACACCTCGGGCACGACGGGTAACCCCAAGGGCGTGGCCCTCACGCACGCGAACTTCATCGCAACCGCTCAGGGGGCGCGCCAGGTCCTCGGCGAGGTCATCGACTCACCCGAGACACGCCTGCTCCTCTTCCTCCCCGTCGCGCACGTGCTCGCCCGCCTCGTCATGCACGTGATCCTCTCCGGCCAGGGCGTGCTCGGCTTCTCGCCCAACATCAAGAACCTGCTGCCGGACATCCAGACCTTCAAGCCCTCCGTCCTCCTCGTCGTTCCTCGCGTCCTCGAGAAGGTCTACAACGCCGCGTCCTCGAAAGCAGGCGGCGGCATTAAGGGCCGCATGTTCGCGTGGAGCGCCAAGCAGGCACGCGCCTACTCGATCGCCTCCGAGAAAACCTTCGGGCCGGGCATGCTGAAGAAGATGCGCCACGGCATCGCCGACGCACTCGTCTTGAAGAAGATCCGGGCGATCCTCGGCCCCAACCTGCGCTACATCGTCTCCGGCGGCGCGCCCCTGGCCACCGATCTCGCCCACTTCTACGCGGGCATGGGCCTCACGCTCATCCAGGGCTACGGCCTATCCGAAACGACAGGCCCGATTGCCGTCCAGCATATCGGCAAGAACCCCGTGGGTGGCGTCGGCCTGCCCTTGCCCGGCAACTTCATCAAGATCGCCAAGGACGGTGAGATCCTCGTGCGCGGCCAGTCCGTCATGCCCGGCTACTACCACCTACCTGAGCAGACCGCCGAGGTCATGCCCGACGGCAAGTGGTTCCACACCGGCGACCTGGGTTCCATCGACCGCAAGGGTCAGCTGACCATCACCGGCCGCAAGAAGGAACTCATCGTCACCGCGGGCGGAAAGAACGTCTCCCCCGAGGTCCTTGAGGACTCCCTCGCCACGCATCCGCTCGTCGCCAACGTCATCGTGGTGGGCGATCAGCGCCCCTACGTCGGAGCCCTATTCACGCTCGACGCCGACATGCTGCCCGACTGGCTTGCCAAGCACGGCCTGCCGCAGTGCTCGCCCACCGAGGCCGCCGAGCTGCCCGCCGTGCGCGAGTCCCTCGAGAAGGCCGTCGAACGTGCCAACAAGGCCGTGTCCCGCGCCGAGTCGATCCGTAAGTTCCGCATCATCGACGCCACCTTTACAATCGCGAACGGCTACGTGACTCCCTCGATGAAGCTACGCCGACGCAAGGTGCTCGCCGACTACGCCCACGAGGTCGATGCGCTCTACGGCGGCCCCGTCTCCGCCGAGCCGACGAAGAAGCGCGGTTTCTTCCACCGCTCCAAGAAGAACTGATCCCCCCCAACACAGCGCAGCGCGCTCACCCCACGAAAGGACCGCAATGACGGTACGCAGGCTCGCAGACGGCTCATGGGAGTCGATCGCAACGCGAGAGGCCACCGAGGACATGAACCTGCCGAAGATGCTCCACCAGCGCGTGGCATCTCACCCCGGCCAGGTCGCGATTGAGCGGCGTTCCAACGTCGGCGCGTGGCGTCCCGTCACCATGGAGACGTTCCTGGGCGAAGCCGACTCAATCGCACGCGGTCTCATCGGCATGGGCCTCGAGGCCGGCGAGCACCTGGCGATCCTGGCGCCCACCTCCTACGAGTGGGCACTCATCGACGTGGCCGCACTGTCCTGTGGTGCCATCACGGTCCCGATCTACGAGACGGACTCTGCGTCCCAGATCGCGCATATCCTCCAAGACGCCGACGTGCGCATCGTCATCACGGCGACCACCCAGCAGGCCGAGCTCGTCGAGTCCGTGCGCACCGAGGGCGTCCGCCATATCCTCTCCCTCGACCGAGGCGCCGAGCGCGTCCTGACGGGTGCCGCCCAGGGTGTCACGGTCGAGCAGGTGCGCGAGCGCACCGACGCCGTCAAGCTCAGCGACGAGGCGACGATCATTTATACGTCCGGCACGACGGGCATGCCCAAGGGCGTTGTCCTCACGCACGGCAACTTCATTTCGCCGATGCTGCAGGCCTACGACTTCCTGCCGGTGCTCATCAACGATCCGAAGTCGCGCTCCCTGCTCTTCCTACCGGTCGCCCACGTGCTCGCGCGCTTCGTCATGTACTGCCTGCTCGCAGGGCAAGGCGTCACCGCGTTCTCCCCCGACACCCGTAATCTCGTGAACGACATAGCGACATTCAAACCGACGATGCTCCTCGTGGTTCCGCGCGTCATGGAGAAGGTCTATAACGCTGCCTCCGCGAAGGCCGGCGGCGGCGCGAAGGGACGAATCTTTGCCTGGGCTGCCAAGCAGGCCCGTGCCCTGTCTGCGGCCACCGCCTACGTGGACTCTCCCCTGCCCGAGTCCGCCGTCGCGGGTCCCGGCCCCGACACCACGCCCATCCCCGATGCTTCCGCGACACCCTCCCCCGGTCCGTCGGCATCACTCAAGCTGCGTGGCCGCGTCGCCGACGCGCTCGTCTTGAAGAAGGTCCGTGCGGTGCTCGGGCCGAATCTGCACACCATCATTTCGGGTGGCGCGCCCCTGGCCCCTGACCTGGCAAACTTCTATCGCGGCCTGGGCATCACGCTCCTGCAGGGATATGGCCTCTCCGAGACGACCGGACCGATCTCCGTGGAGACCCCACAGGACTTCCCGCCGGATTCGGTGGGCTTCCCCTGGCCCGGCAACCGGATGAAGATTGCTCCCGACGGCGAGCTGCTCGTGCGCGGCATCTCCGTGTCGAAGGGCTACCACAACCTGCCCGAGGCCACAGCGCAGGCCTACGTCGACGGCTGGTTCAAGACCGGCGACCTCGCTTCCATCGACGATCGCGGTCACCTGCGCATCACGGGACGCAAGAAGGAGCTCATCGTTACCGCGGGCGGCAAGAACGTCTCCCCCGAGATCCTCGAGGAGTCCCTTTCAACGCACCCGCTCATCGCGAACATCATCGTGGTGGGCGACAACCGCCCCTACATCGGTGCGCTCATCGCCCTGGACACGGAGATGCTGCCCGAGTGGCTGACCACCCACGGCCTGCCCGTCGTCGATGCTGCGCAGGCCGCGAACCTGCCCGAGGTACGCGAATCGCTGGAGAAAGCGATCGCCCGCGCCAACAAGGCGGTGTCTCGCGCCGAGTCGATCCGCCGCTACCGCATCGTCAATGCGGCCTTCACCGTAGAAAACGGCTACATGACGCCCTCCCTCAAGCTCAAGCGCCGCCGCGTCCTGGCGGACTACGCCGACGAGGTCGATGCGCTCTACGCGTCGGGCGAGGCAGCGAAGAACCAGGAATAACCCGGCCACCTGCTCGGGGATCCCGATCCGACGAAACGGCCCCGACCTCGTGACATACGAGGCCGGGGCCGCTTCGTGCGTTCAGGAACACCTAGTCTGCGGTGTTGCGTCCCACGACGAAGGCAGCAAACAGCGCGAGGAGGAAGGCAACACCGATGACCGGCATCGGGATCCAGAAGAGCATTCGGCGAGCGATCTCCAGGGCGGCCGAGGCGACCACGCCGACCGTCAGGAACATGTGGAAGGCGCGTGCCCACACGAAACCACCGGATTCCGAGCTCCACAGGGATACGAGCGTCATGATCAGGAACACGAGCACAACTGCGTAGATCGCAATGGCCGTCCCCAGCTGCCACACGTGGCGTGCCTCCGCATGAGCCGTCACGCTCAGGCACAGGTTGCCGAGGCCGGCGACGAAACCGCAGCCCAGCCCGTAGACGCGGCTGCGCCCAGCGGCGTGGGCCACGAGAGCCTTGAGGGCAAGGCCGCCCGACACCACCATGAGCGCCACCACGATCAGGTGCACCCATGCGGGCCAAAAGTACGAGAAGCCGTAGAGGCCATATGCGGGATTCATGAGGTCCATACTAACCATTACTTGCGCGAGCTCGCGGCGTCGCGCGCGGCCTCCTTCGCAAGGACCTCGGCGAGGTACTGGCCGGTGAAGGATTCCTTCACCTGTGCGACCTCTTCGGGCGTGCCCTGCGCGATGACCGTGCCGCCGCCTGCGCCGCCCTCAGGACCCATGTCGATGATCCAGTCGGCGCTCTTGATGACATCCAGGTTGTGCTCAATAACGATGACGGTGTTGCCCTTGTCGGCCAGGGATTGCAGCACCAGGAGGAGTTTACGGATGTCCTCGGAGTGCAGGCCCGTCGTGGGCTCGTCGAGCACGTAGACCGTGCGGCCGGTCGAGCGTCGCTGCAGTTCGGAGGCGAGCTTCACGCGCTGGGCCTCACCACCCGACAGGGTTGTGGCGCTCTGGCCGAGGCGCACGTAGCCCAGGCCCACCTCGACGAGCGTGTTGAGGTGGCGGGCAATGCGCGAGATCGGCGCGAAGAACTGCGCAGCCTCCGCGATCGGCATGTCGAGCACATCGGCGACGGTCTTGCCCTTGTACTCGACCTCCAGGGTCTCGCGGTTGTAGCGAGCGCCGTGGCAGACCTCGCAGGGCACGTACACGTCAGGCAGGAAGTTCATCTCGATCTTGAGCGTGCCGTCGCCCTTACAGGACTCGCAGCGACCGCCTTTAACGTTGAAGGAGAAGCGTCCCGGGCCGTAGCCGCGCACCTTCGCTTCCTGCGTTTCGGCAAAAAGCTTGCGGATCTGGTCCCACACGCCCGTGTACGTCGCAGGGTTCGAGCGCGGCGTCCGCCCGATCGGGCTCTGGTCAACGTGCACGACCTTGTCGAGCTGCTCGATGCCCGTGATCGTGCGATGACGACCCGGAACCATGCGCGCGCCGTTCAGACGCGAGGCCAGCGTGCGGTACAGAATGCCGTTGACGAGCGTCGACTTACCGGAACCGGACACACCGGTGACGGCGGTAAAAACACCGAGTGGGAAGGACACGTCGATGTTCTTCAGATTGTTTTCGCGCGCCCCCTTGACCGTCACGACGCGCTTCTTATCGATCGGGCGTCGCGTCGGCGGCAGGAGAATGCGACGCTTGCCCGACAGGTACTGTCCGGTGAGCGACTTGCGGTTCTTCAGGAGCTCGGCAAGAGGGCCCGAGTGGACGACCCAACCGCCGGTCTCGCCAGCGCCGGGGCCGATGTCAACGATCCAGTCAGCGGCCTCCATCGTCTCCTCGTCGTGTTCGACGACGATGAGCGTGTTGCCAAGATCGCGCAGGCGTTCAAGTGTCGCGATGAGCTTGCGATTATCTCGCTGGTGCAGGCCGATCGACGGTTCATCGAGGACATACAGGACGCCAACGAGGCCGGAGCCAATCTGCGTCGCCAGGCGGATGCGCTGCGCCTCGCCGCCAGACAGCGTGCCAGCACCTCGGGAAAGAGTCAGGTAGGTCAGGCCCACGTCAACGAGGAAGGCCAAGCGTGCCTCGATCTCGGTGAGGATTGGCGCCGCGATCGCGCGCGCACGCTGCTCGAGCTCGACGGTCGCGAGGAACTCACGTGCCTCCGAGATGGACAAGTCGGAGAGCTCGGCAATCGACTTGTCCCCGATGCGCACGGCAAGAACCTCGGGCTTGAGGCGCGCGCCGTGGCACGTCGGGCAGGGAATCTCGCGCATGTAGGAGTCGAGCTTCTCGGACACGGCGGCCGACTCGGTCTCCTCGCGCTTGCGCTCGATATAGTTGACCGCACCCTCGAAGCCCGTCGTGTAGGAACGCTCGCGCCCCCAGCGGTTACGGAACTTCACCGTAACCTCGTAGTCCTTGCCGTACAGGACAGCGTCCTTGACCTTCTTGGGCAGGGACTTCCACGGGGTACCCATCGCAAACCCCAGCTCCTTGGAGAGGGACTCGAGGAGCTTCTTGTGGTACTTGAAGTTCGAGTTCCAGGGGATGACCGCGCCGTCCGCGAGGGAGAGCTCCTCGTCAGGAACGACCAGTTCGGGATCGACCTCGAGGCGGAAACCGAGACCCGTGCAGTCGGGGCAGGCACCGTAGGGTGCGTTGAAGGAGAAGGTGCGCGGCTCGATCTCGTCGAGCATCAGCGGGTGGTCGTTGGGGCACGCGCGCTTTTCGGAGAAGCGGCGGCGGCGCTCCGGGTCCTCGGGATCGAGATCGACGCAGTCAATGATGACGAGGCCATCCGAGAGGCGCAGCGCCGTCTCGACGGAATCCGTGAGGCGCTGGCGCATGCCCTCGCGCACGACGAGACGGTCGACGACGACCTCGATCGTGTGCTTGAGCTTCTTTTCCAGCTTGGGGGCGTTCTCAAGGCGGACCATCTCACCGTCGATGATCGCTCGGGTGTAGCCCTCGGAGCGCAGCTCGTCGATGAGGTCCTGGTACTCGCCCTTGCGACCGCGCACGACTGGGGAGAGGACCTGGAAGCGCGTGCCTTCCTCCATGGTGCGCACGCGGTCAACGATCTGCTGCGGCGTCTGCGCCTGAATCCGCGCGCCACACACAGGGCAGTGTGCCACGCCGGCTCGGGCGTAGAGCAGGCGCAGGTAGTCGTGGATCTCCGTGATCGTGCCGACGGTCGAGCGCGGGTTGCGCGACGTCGACTTCTGATCGATGGACACGGCGGGCGACAGGCCTTCGATGAAATCCACGTCGGGTTTGTCCATCTGCCCAAGGAACTGGCGCGCGTAGGAGGACAGTGACTCCACGTAGCGACGCTGTCCCTCGGCGAAAATCGTATCGAAGGCGAGGGATGATTTACCCGATCCGGACAGGCCGGTGAAGACGATCATGGAGTCGCGGGGCAGCTCAAGGCTGACGTCCTTGAGGTTGTGTTCGCGAGCACCCTGGATAATTAGCTTATCATGCACCATTCGATACTATCCGCCATCTAGGCAAATGCCGGGATCAGGGCTAGTGTTATGCGTATGGCTTACTATGCAGTTGAATACGTCTACAACCCGTCGATGACCGAGACCATGGACGAGGTTCGTCCGACGCACCGCGCGTTCCTTTCCGGCCTGCTCGAGCGGGGAATCAACATCGCGTCCGGTCCCCTCGTCGGCGAAATCCCCGGCGCACTGCTCCTTATCAACGCCGAGAGCGAGGCCGACGTTGAGCGCATCCTCAACGAGGATCCCTTCTACGTCGCCGAGGTCGTCCAGGCGCGCCTCATCCGCGAGTGGAACCCCGTGATCCGGGCGTTCTGACGCCTCATACGAACGAGGCCGGGGCCGGGTCTATCACCCGACACCGGCCTCGACTCGTATCGACTCTGGCTTAGCCTTCCAAGGAACGCGCGAATTGGCGCGCGTAGAAGATACGCTGCGCGACCTCGATGAGCAGGGCGGCGCAGGCACCGACGCACACGATGACGAGCCACTCGTCGCCGGTGGGTGCGACCATCGAGAAGAAGCCACGAACCTGCGGGATGAAGACTCCGCCCACCGTTGCCGAAATGACGCTCAGCAGCAGGACCCACTTCCAGGTCGACAGCGGACGCGAGGTGATGACGAGGAGCCAGATCGCACCCAGCATGAGCGAGAGGATCGCGGCCGTCGACTCGCGCGACTGCGGCGGGCCGTCGACGATGCCGAAGGCCGTGAGGGCGGCCGCCGCAAGAATCACGCCCGTGGGCATCGCCAGCGACAGCGTACGCTTCAAGAACCCGGGCACATAGCGACGCGGGTTCGGCCATAGGGCCAGGAAGAACGCGGGAATACCAATGGTCAGGGAGTCAATGTAGCTGAACTGGCGTGGCAGGAACGGGTATCGCCAGCCGACCAGCGCCGTCACGATGACAAGCACGGCCGCGTACGTGGTCTTCGCCAGGAACAGCGACGACACGCGCTCCATGTTCGCGATGATCCTGCGTCCCTCGGACAAGACGCCCGGCAGGACCGAAAACTTCGAGTCGACCAGGACGATCTGCGCGACCGCCTTCGTGGCCTGCGTGCCGTTGCCCATCGCAATGCCGAGGTCGGCGTCCTTGAGTGCGAGCGCGTCGTTCACGCCATCGCCCGTCATCGCGACGCAGTGATCGCGAGCCTGGAGAGCGCCGACCATCGCACGCTTCTGCTCAGGCGTCACGCGTCCGAACACATCGTGGTTCTCGATCGCATCGATGAAGGCCTCGGAGGTCAGGTCCTCGGGCAGGTCCCTCGCATCCATGAGGCGAGCGGGCGACCCATCGGGCGCGGTCAGGCCAGCCTGCGTGGCCAACGCGCCGACCGTCGTCGGGTTGTCACCGGAAATGACACGCACATGCACGTCCTGCGACCGGAAATACTCGAGCGTTTCAGCCGCGTCCGGGCGCAGATCCTCCTCGAGCACCACGATCGCCGCCACGGTGCGATGCGTGGGGAGCTCATCGTCGACCACTGCCTCGTCAGCGCGAACGAGAGCGACGACACGGGACCCTTCCTGCGCAATACCACGCACCTTTGCCAGCAGTTCGGCGTTCTCAGCCGATGCCTCGTCGATGACGAACTCGGGTGCACCTAGGATCCAGGATTCACTCGCGCTCCCCCAGGCGCTCCACTTGCGCGCCGAGGAGAAGGGAACCGACCACTCGATACGCTCAGCCGCACCGGTACGCGCCGACTCGTCCAGGTAGTCCCAGATGGCTTCCGCAGTCGCATTGGTGCGGTCGCTCGCCGCACTCGCAAGCGCGCGAAGCACCACGGCCTCCTCACCCGAGATGACATCAATGCCGCGCACTCGGATACCGCCGGTGGTGAGCGTGCCCGTCTTGTCCAGGCACAGGCAGTCGACGCGCGCAAGTACTTCGACCGCCGGGAGTTCTTGAACAAGAACGCCGCGACGAGCCAGCGTCGCCGAACCAATCGCAAAGTTCATGGAAGTGAGCAACACGAGTCCCTGTGGGATCATGCCGATCACGGACGCAACGGAGAGAACGAGGGCCTCGCGCCAGTCTCCCCCGTGACCGCCAGCGATGCGATTCTGCGAGTAGAACGTCAAAACCACAATAGGGAGCAGCATCACCGAGACGACCTGCAGAACCCGGTTGATCGACATCTGAATTTCAGAGACCGTGCGCGTGAAGGCGCGTGCCTGCTCGGACAAGCCCTGCGCGTAGACACGCTCACCCACCGCCGTGGCGACCATCCTGCCCGAACCCGCGACGACGCTCGTACCCGCCAGCAGCTGATCGCCCTGCTTTTTCTTGACGGGGCGCGACTCGCCGGTCAACAGCGACTCGTCGATCTCGAGGCCCGCCGACGAGAGCACGGTTCCATCCACGCTCACCTGGTCGCCGAGCGTCAGATCGATGACATCATCGAGGACAACGTCCCGAGCGGGCACCACCGAGAGCGTACCGTCGCGCAGAACCGTCGCCTGCGGAGCATCGACGATAGCGAGGGAATCGAGGGTGCGCTTCGCACGCAGCTCGGAAACGATACCGATCACGGCATTGATGATCATGACGCCGCCGAAAATGCCGTCGCGCAGGTCTCCGAAGAGCAGAACGATGACCGACGCTGCGACGATGATCGCGTTGAACAGCGTCAGCACATTCTCACGGATAATCGACGCCACCGACCGAGACGTGCGGTCCTTCACGCGGTTGACAGCGCCGCGCGCAACACGCTCGGCCACCTCAGCGGCGCTCAGGCCGCGCTCATCGATGTTCACGTTCTCAACGGTCACCGCCGCTCCCCTCGTCCATGGCGGTACGCACCAGCGAGGCAACGACTGTGATCGCCAAGGTAACAACGATGACGCCCAGCGACACTGACACGGAGATCTCGGGTGCCCACTCGAATCCCCGGCCACCGTTGATAAACGGGATCGTGTTGGTATGCAAAGCCTCGAGAATCAGCTTGATACCGATGAAGCTCAGGATCACACCGAGGCCGTAGCCCAGATACACGAGCTTGCCCAGCAGCGCATCCACGAGGAAGAAAAGCTGGCGCAGGCCCATCAGCGCGAACACGTTGCACGCGAACACGAGGAAAGCCTGCGAGGTAATGCCAAAAATCGCAGGAATAGAGTCGAAGGCAAACATCAGATCCGCAGAACCAAGCGCCAAAACAACCACGAACAGAGGGGTCAGGTAGGTATGACCACCATGGCGATACAGCATACGGTTGCCGACAAAACCATCCGTGATGGGCAGGACGCGACGCACGATACGAATGAACGCATTCTCCTCGTACTCCTCATCGTCCTCCCCCCCGGTAATGGTCTCCTTGATCTGGGAAAACGCCGTCCACAGGAGCCACAGTCCGAAGAGGAAGAAGACCCACGAGAAGCGCGCAACGAGGGCTGCGCCCAGCAGGATAAACACGAGGCGCAGCAGCAGCGCGATCACAATGCCGAAAAGCAACGCCTTCTGCTGATTCTCACGCGGAACGCGGAAAGCCTTGAGGATCAGGATGAACACAAACAGGTTATCGACCGACAGCGACCACTCCATCGCCCAGCCCGCATAAAACTCCTGGGCGTAGAGCCAGCCGTTGGTCAACCAAATTCCAACACCGAAGATACCAGCCAAACCAACGTAGAACAGGGTCCAGCGAGCGGCCTCGCCAGCCGTGGGCGGGTGTGGGTTACGCGCATGCCCAAGGAAATCGAGCACGACCAAACCGATGGCAACGAGGGCGAGAATGCCCCACGCCCACGGGTGAACAACCATGAGTACCTCTTAACTATCCGACCAGGAAATTTTAGCGCTCTCCTGCAGCAGGTTCTTCTCCCGCACGCCGTTTTCGAGAAACCACGAGAGAAGCCATAACCGTGAGAAGAATCGTCGCCACGATAAAACCGAGCGAGAACGCAATCGATGGCTCAGGGATAACGGAAACCTCGTGACCGCCATTGATGAAGGGCAGCTCGTTGGTGTGCAACGCGTGGTTGATGAGCTTGAAACCAATGAAGCCGAGAATAGCGGCGAGGCCATAATGCAGGAACACAATACGATCCAGCAGGCCGTCGATGAGGAAGTAAAGCTGACGCAGGCCAAGCAACGAGAATGCATTGGCAGCGAAGACCAGGTATGCCTCGGAGGTCAGCGAGTAGATCGCGGGGATCGAGTCGACGGCGAACATGACGTCCGCGGTGCCGATCGCAATGACGCACAGGAGCATCGGCGTGATGTAGGTGCGGCCCCCATGGCGGTAGAGCATACGCGAACCAATGAAGCCATCGGTAACCGGCACGATCTTCGACACCCAGCGCACGATCGACGGCGGACGGTACTCATCGTCGTCATCATCGCCAGACCCTTCACGCACCTGGCTCACCGCCGTCCACAGCAGCCATGCGCCGAAGAGGTAGAAGACCCACGAGAAGTTTTCGATCAGCGCGGCGCCAGCCAGGATGAAAAGAAGCCGCAACACGAGGGCGATGACGATGCCCGCCAGCAGGACCTCCTGCTGGTTCTTCCGGGGAACCCGGAAGCTCGAGAGGATGATGACGAACACGAAGAGGTTGTCAATACTGAGCGCTTTCTCGGTGATGTAGCCGCCGAGGTACTCCTGGCCGTATTCCGGCCCCCACAAAGCCCAGACAATACCACCAAAGATCAGGGCAATGGCGATGTACGCAACCGACCACCAGGTCGCTTCCTTAAGCGTGGGTTCGTGCGGGGTGCGGACGTGGCCGACGATGTCGACAACGATCATGGTCAGGATGATGGCAGCCAGGACAATCCAGGCGAGCGCGTGCACGTGCATACGGGTGCCTCCGGTACGAGTCGGGTACCGGAGGTCTCTTCCCGCCAGAAAAACTGGCCGGTGACGCCGGAGGCCGCGCCGCATGGGCGGGCCGTCGTGATGACGACGCCACTGTTGGTGGGAGTACTCCCCTCCGCTTACATCTCTATCCTAGTCGGACACAGCCGCTGTCCGGTGATTCATGACGAGTGGCGTCTGTCGCCTTGACGATGGCCACTGCCCCAGGGGCCGATGCCGTGGCCACCTCCAACCTCCGACCACCCCGGTCGGAAAGCGCGCTCAGTGGGCACGCTTCATGGCGCGCAGTTCCTTCTTGAGATCCTCGATCTCATCACGCAGGCGGGCGGCGACCTCGAATTGGAGGTGCTGGGCGGCGGTCATCATCTGGGCGGATAGCTCCTCGATGAGTTCGGCCAACTCGGCTTCGGCACGCTGGCCCGACGCAACGGTGCGGCCGCCACCGCTGGCGTCGGAGCGCTCCCGCGCGCTCTTTTCCTTACGGTACCCGCCCTCGAGCAACGTCTGTGTGTCGACCTGCTCGCGGGCGAGCATGTCGGTGACGTCGGAGATCTTCTTGCGCAGCGGCTGGGGGTCGATGCCGTGTTCCTTGTTGTAGGCGATCTGGATCTCGCGACGACGCATGGTCTCGGAGATTGCCTCGTTCATCGAGTCCGTCATGTTGTCGGCGTACATGTGGACCTCGCCGGACACGTTTCGGGCGGCGCGGCCGATCGTCTGGATGAGCGAGCGGGTGGAGCGCAGGAAGCCTTCCTTGTCGGCGTCGAGGATGGAGACGAGGGAGACCTCGGGCAGGTCCAGGCCCTCGCGCAGCAGGTTGATGCCGACGAGCACGTCGAAGGTACCCAGGCGCAGCTCGCGCAGCAGCTCGACGCGGCGCAGCGTGTCGACGTCGGAGTGCAGGTACTCGACCTTGACGCCACGCTCGGCCAGGTAGGTCGTGAGTTCCTCGGCCATCTTCTTGGTGAGGGTGGTGACGAGGACGCGCTCGTCGCGTTCGACGCGCAGACGCACCTGTTCGAGGAGATCATCGATCTGTCCCTCGGTGGGTTTGACGACGACGAGCGGATCGACGAGGCCCGTCGGACGAATGATCTGCTCGACCACCCCGTCCGAGCGTTCGAGCTCGTAGGGACCCGGCGTCGCGGAGAGGTAGACGGTCTGGCCGATGCGCTGCGTGAACTCGTCCCACTTGAGGGGACGGTTGTCCATCGCGGAGGGCAGGCGGAATCCGTAGTCGACGAGGGTGCGCTTGCGCGACATGTCGCCTTCGAACATCGCGCCGATCTGTGGGACGGTCACGTGGGACTCGTCGATGATGAGCAGGAAGTCGTCCGGGAAGTAGTCCAGCAGCGTGTGCGGGGGTGTGCCGGGGCCTCGCCCGTCAATGTGGCGAGAGTAGTTTTCCACGCCCGAGCACGATCCGATTTCCTTGAGCATCTCCAGGTCGAAGGTGGTGCGCATGCGCAGGCGCTGCTCCTCGAGGAGCTTGTTCTGCGCCCGGAACCACGCGAGGCGGTCGTCAAGCTCGTCCTCGATCGAGGCGATCGCCTTCTTCATGCGCTCCTCGCCCGCCACATAGTGCGAGGCCGGGAACAGGTAGGTGTGGTCAACCTGGTCGATCACGTCGCCGGTGAGCGGGTGTAGCACCGCGAGGGAATCGATCTCGTCGCCGAACATCTCGATGCGAATCGCGAGCTCCTCGTACACCGGGATGATCTCGATCGTGTCGCCGCGCACGCGGAAGGTGCCACGCGTGAACGCCATGTCGTTACGCACGTACTGCATCGCGACGAAGCGCCGCAGCAGCGCGTCGCGGTCGATGATCATGCCGCGCTCAAGTTCGATCATGCGCGCCACGTACTCCTCGGGGGTACCGAGGCCGTAGATGCAGGACACCGAGGAGACGACGACCGTGTCGCGCCGCGTCAGCAGCGAGTTCGTGGCGCTGTGCCGCAGTCGCTCGACCTCGTCATTGATCGACGAGTCCTTCTCGATGAACGTGTCCGTCTGGGGAACGTAGGCCTCGGGCTGGTAGTAGTCGTAGTAGGACACGAAGTATTCGACGGCGTTGCCGGGCAGCAGTTCGCGGAATTCTGCTGCCAGCTGCGCGGCGAGCGTCTTATTCGGCTCGAGCACCAACGCGGGACGCTGCAGCTCTTCGATGAGCCACGCGGTGGTCGCGCTCTTGCCCGTGCCGGTCGCACCCATGAGGACCACGTCCTGCTCGCCGTCACGGATGCGTGCCGCCAGCTCACGGATTGCTTTAGGCTGATCGCCTGATGGCGTGTAGGGAGAGATGACCTCGAAAGGCTTGTCTTGGCGGATGACGGGGGTTTCGTTCACCCTCCTACGCTACCGCCCAGGTCAGCGGGGTGCCCGCACAAAGCACACGGGTTCGCGATGAGCATGGAGTGCCCCGGCCTCGTCAATCAACAATGGGTACGTCCGGGGTGAGCCAACGCTCATAGACGAGGCCTGCGACCTCCTCGAGCTCCGCAGCGCTGCCCTCATTGTCGATCCAGATGGAGGCGACGGCTCGGCGCTCCTGCGACGAGGCCTGGGCGCGGATGCGGGAGCGCGCGTCCTCAGATGCCACTCCCCTGGCTTCCAGGCGCTCAATACGCTGCTCGATGGGCGCATCCACGATAACAACAGCGTCGAAGCGATCGGCGCGGTCCCCCTCGACGAGGAGAGGAATATCGTAGACCGCTAGCGCACCTGCCGGGGCCTCACGCAGGATCGACCACGCGCGCGCTTCGATGACGGGGTGCGTCATAGCGTTGAGCCGTGCGACGCGTTCCTCCGCCCCTTCACCCCCGAACACGCGCGAGGCGAGGAGCGACCGATCCAGAGTGCCATCCTGCCGGATGAGGTCGTTACCGAACTCCCGCGCAACCTCGGCAAGCACGGGCTCACCGGGCTGGAGGATCTGTCTCGCAATAGCATCCGCGTCGGCGATGACAGCCCCCTTGGATGCAAAAACGCGCGTCACCGACGACTTGCCACTGCCGATACCCCCACTGACCGCAATGATGCGACGCGGCCCCTGGGCGCGGGGGCCATCAAGTGGACGAATAAGCGTGGCCGTACAAGCCCCAGCGCGAAGAGTCGTGTTCACGACTCCCAGACTATCCCGCCTGCGGTTGCGTATACACGCCCTCATGCAAGAATTGGTGCTGTTAGAGAACGCACATTATCAAGTGAGTAGCAGTGACGCAGACAGTCAATGATGATTCCACTGAGCGTTCGGGCGTCGCGGTCCTCATCGCGACGTCCTTGACGCTCTTCTCGATGTTCTTTGGTGCCGGTAACCTTATTTTCCCGCCGATCATGGGCGCGTCGGCCGGCACCAACTTGACCCCCGCGATGATTGGTTTCCTCATCGGCGGCGTCGCTCTCCCCGTCATTTCGATCATCACTATTGCCCTGTCGGGCACCGATATCCGTGACCTTGTGAGCCGCGCCGGCAAGCCCTTCGGGCTCGTTTTCTCTGTGATGGTGTATCTCTCGATCGGTGCCTTCTACGCGCTGCCGCGCACGGGTGCTGTGTCCTTCTCGACAGCTGTCGCCCCCATTATCGGGACAAAGTCTCTCACCGCATCGATCATCTTCAGCTTCATTTTCTTTGCCATCGCCTTCTACCTGTGTTGGAATCCCGGCCATATCATCGACGCGCTCGGCAAGGTACTCACCCCCATCCTGCTCGGGCTGCTAGTTCTCCTCGTGTTCCTCTGCCTGGCATCCCTGCCGACCTCTCACGACGCGCCAACCGGCGAGTACGCGGCAACTCCCCTCGCCGCTGGTCTCCTCGAGGGCTACATGACGATGGACTCAATTGCGGCCCTGGCCTTCGGCATCATCGTCGTCACGTCGCTCGGTCATACTGGGGGCGGCATCGGCGCGAAGGTCGTACGCCGCACCTCGACGGCGGCGATTATTGCCGGTTCGCTGCTCGGCGTCGTCTACGTGGGGTTAGGCCTCATCGGCCACGTGATCCCGAATGCTCAAAGCTACAGCGACGGCGCAACCCTGCTCGCTGATGCTGCCCAGATGACAATGGGCTGGCCCGGGCAGATTGTCTTCGGTCTGATCGTTCTCACGGCCTGCATGACAACGGCTGTCGGCCTCATCGCAGCAACCTCGGAGTTCTTCCACCGGCTTGCCCCGCAGATTTCCTACCGTACGTGGATGATCGTCTTTACGATCATCTCCTTCGTGTTGTCATCTGCGGGGCTCAGCTCCGTACTCGCGATCGCGGTTCCGATCATCACGTTCCTCTACCCTGTCGCGATCACGGTCGTGTTCATCACGATCATCACCCATCCGCTTCGACTCGCAACGCCGGCGCTGTGGACGTTCCGCCTGGGCGCGTGGATGGCTGCGGCATGGTCTGCGGCGACAACGCTGGCACATATCGGTGTTGCAACAGAGGGAATTAACTCTCTTCTCATGTGGAGCCCACTTCAGGCGAACCAGCTCGGCTGGATCCTACCCACCGTCGTCGCGGCGTTGGTCGGCGCGTGCATCGATGTGGCAGTAATGAAGCGCTCGGCCACCTAATCATCGTCAGCGACCGACCCCGCACAGCATCGTTGCTGTGCGGGGTCTCGTTGTCTGTGCTGCGACGCCACGACGTAAGCCAGAACAAAAGTCGCACATAATTTCCAACGGTCAGTTTTCGAGATCCGCTAAAAACGTTGCAATCCCAACGATGCGACTTCAATATTTGAAACACCCGCAAGGGAATTACGTGCGACATTGTTGAGTAACCCGTCATCACGAGGCCTGCGGGGCCTGGCCGGGCTTCGAGACGAGGCACCGAGCGCAAGCTCGGTTGCCAAGTCTCGCGGGCGGGCAGGCCTCGCGGCGGCCGGAGATCTAGCTGAGCGGCAACCAGAAAAAGTGGTGGCCCCCAGGAAAACCTGGGGACCACCACTCATGCGTTCACTGACGTGAACTGACGGGCCAAAGCTCAGTCACAAAGACTGGTTCAGTTGTTCGTCAGCTTCTCACGCAGCGCGGCCAGGGCCTCGTCGGAAGCAAGGGTGCCCTCGTTGTCGACAGGGGTCGAGTAGGAGGCCTGCTCCTCGATGGAGGGAGCCGCTTCGGCGTCCTCTTCGAGGGCCTTGCGGACCTGAGCCTTGTGGGCCTCCCAGCGGGCCTGAGCCTCGGCGTACTGGGCTTCCCAAGCCTCGCGCTGAGCGTCGAAGCCTTCCATCCACTCCTGGGTCTCCGGATCGAAGCCCTCGGGGTACTTGTAGTTGCCGTTCTCGTCGTACTCGGCGGCCATGCCGTAGAGCGAGGGATCGAACTCTTCGGAGTTCGGGTCCACGCCCTCGTTGGCCTGCTTGAGGGACAGGGAGATGCGGCGACGCTCGAGGTCGATGTCGATGACCTTGACGAAGACCTCTTCACCGACCTTGACGACCTGGTCCGGCAGCTCGACGTGACGCTGAGCCAGCTCGGAGATGTGGACGAGGCCCTCGATGCCGTCCTCGACGCGGACGAACGCGCCGAAGGGGACGAGCTTGGTGACCTTGCCGGGCACAACCTGGCCGATGGCGTGGGTGCGGGCGAATGCCTGCCACGGATCTTCCTGGGTGGCCTTGAGCGAGAGGGAGACGCGCTCGCGATCCATGTCGACGTCGAGAACCTCGACGGTGACTTCCTGGCCGACCTCGACGACCTCGGACGGGTGGTCGATGTGCTTCCAGGACAGCTCGGAGACGTGAACCAGGCCGTCGACACCACCGAGATCGACGAACGCGCCGAAGTTGACGATGGAGGAGACGACGCCGGTGCGCACCTGGCCCTTCTGCAGGGTGTGCAGGAAGTTCGTGCGGACCTCGGACTGGGTCTGCTCGAGCCATGCGCGGCGGGACAGGACCACGTTGTTGCGGTTCTTGTCGAGCTCGATGATCTTCGCTTCGATCTCGCGACCGATGTAGGGGGCGAGGTCGCGGACGCGACGCATCTCGACGAGGGAGGCGGGCAGGAAGCCGCGCAGGCCGATGTCGAGGATCAGGCCGCCCTTGACGACCTCGATGACGGTACCGGTAACGACGCCGTCCTCTTCCTTGATCTTCTCGATCTGGCCCCATGCACGCTCGTACTGCGCGCGCTTCTTCGACAGGAGGAGGCGACCTTCCTTGTCTTCCTTCTGGAGGACGAGCGCCTCGATGTGGTCGCCCACGGCGACAACGTCGTCGGGGTTGACGTCGTGCTTGATGGACAGCTCACGAGAGAGGATGACACCCTCGGTCTTGTAGCCGATGTCGAGGAGGACCTCGTCATGGTCGACCTTGACGACAGTGCCCTCGACGATGTCACCATCGTTGAAGTACTTGATGGTCTCGTCGATGGCTGCGATCAGGTCTGCTTCCGAACCAATGTCGTTGATGGCGACCTGCGGCGTATTGGTGGTCATGTAGTAGTTTCTCCGAAACGGACTGGATAGTAGATGGACAGTTCCAGCGCCTGAAGCCCGATGCGGATGCACCTGTCCCCAGACACTGGGGTCTAGTCTAGCAGCCTTGAGCGCGCAAATGTGACGAATTTGGCGACACTTTCCGTGGCGTGCGTCGCGTCGTCACAGGTTTCAGTGGGCTGCGAGCTGCCAGGACGCGCCGATTCCGACAGCGACGTCAAGCGGGACGGAAAGTTCGACGGGAGTCGCCATCTTCTCACGGACAAGCGCCTCGACGGCCGCAGCCTCTCCGGGAGCAACTTCGAGGAGCAGTTCGTCGTGGATCTGCACGAGGAGTCGGGAGGCAAGCCCGACCTCGGACAGCGCGTCCGCCACGTTCATCATCGCGATCTTCACGATGTCCGCGGCACTGCCCTGGATCGGCGCGTTGAGGGCGGCACGTTCAGCCATTTCTCGACGCTGGCGGTTCGAGGAGCGGAGATCGGGCAGGTAGCGGTGCCGCCCGAACATGGTCTGGGTGTAGCCATCCGCGCGCGCCTGGGCGACAAGGCCCTCAAGGTAGTCGCGGACCTTGCCGAAGCGTTCGAAGTAGCGATCGCGCAGGGCTGCAGCCTCGGGCACGGGAATGCCTAGCTGGGCGGCGAGGCCGTAGGAGGAAAGACCGTAGGCCAGGCCGTAGGAGGTGGCCTTGATACGCGAGCGTTCCTCGCCGGTGACCTCGCAAACCGGGGTTCCGAAGACCATGGACGCCATGGTCCGATGCAGGTCCTCGCCGGAGTTGAAGGCCTCGATGAGCGCCTCATCTCCGGACAGGTGCGCCATCAGGCGCATTTCGATCTGCGAGTAGTCCGCGCTCATCAGTGACTCGAAACCTTCACCCGCAACGAAGGCGCCGCGGATACGCATACCGTCGGCGCTGCGAGCGGGGATGTTCTGCAGGTTCGGGTCGGAGGAGGCCAGACGCCCCGTGGCAGCTGCGACCTGAGAGAACGTCGTGTGGATGCGCCCGTCCGAGGCGACGGTGGCGGACAGGGAGTCCACCATCTGCTTGAGCTTGATGCGGTCGCGGTGAGTCAGCAGGAAACCGAGGAAGTCATGCCCCGCTCCCCCGGCATCCGCCGTCTTGGCGTACAGGTCAGCCAGCGCCTCAGCGTTCGTCGTGTACCCGGTCTTCGTCTTCTTCGTCTTGGGCAGGCCAAAGTGGTCGAAGAGCAGCTCCTGGAGCTGCTTGGGGCTGGAGAGGTTGACTTCGCGTCCCGCTGCGGCCCACGCCCCCTCACGCGCGGCATCGACCGCCTTGCCGAGTTCTGCGGACAGACCGTCGAGAACGTCAGTGTCCGCGGCGATGCCGATGGTCTCCATCTGGCCCAGAAGGATCGACAGCGGCATCTCCATGTCGGTGAGGAGGGACGTCTCGGCGCTTTCTTCCAGTTGGGCGCGCAGCGCCCGGGCAAGCGGGTGCAGGTGGGCGGCTAGTTTCCCGGCGCGCACTGCGCCAGCGCCGGGACCGGCGCCCAGGTCATCCAGGCCGAAGAGAGCATCCGAATCACCCTCCTCCACGTCGATCACGACGCCGAGGACACGCGAGAGAACGTCCTCAAGCTTGTGGGAACGCTGGTCGGGGTGCGCGAGGTAGGCGGCGAGCATCGTGTCGCAGCCGACGGTACCGAGAGTCCAGCCGCGTGAAGCGAGCGCATGGCGCATCCCCTTGGCGTCGTGCACGATCAGGGACGAGGCCGTGGCAAGAACGTCGCCGAGCGCTTGCTCCTGCGCGGGGCTGAGTTCGACGGGATCGATGACGAGTGCGTCGTTCTCGGACGCCAGAACAACGCGGGTGACGTCTCCACGCACGGGGCGTGAATCGCCTTCAACGAGAAGGGCGAGGCTGGAGCGAGTGCCCACCCATTGCGCGATATCGCACGCGGCATCGGCAACCATCACCTCGATGTCAACGTCGGCGGCGGGCTCGGGAGTCTCGTCGATGGCCCCCTCCCCCATGCCGATACCGGCAACCTCACGGACCTTCGTACGCAGTCGCCCGAACTCGAGAGAGTCGAAGAGACGGTCGATGGCGGCGACGTCCGTGGGGCGACGTGCCAGATCACTGAGCGAGACCTCAAGGTCCATGTCGGTGAGCAGACGATTGAGCCGACGATTGCGCGCCACATCGTCCATGTGTTCACGCAGTGCAGCGCCGCGCTTTCCGCCAATCTCATCGGCACGCGCCAGCAGGTTGTCGAGACCGTCGAACTTGTTGATCCACTGCGCGGCGGTCTTCGGCCCTACACCCGGGACGCCGGGCAGATTATCCGAGGTCTCACCAACGATTGCGGCAATCTCGGGGTAACGGTGCGGCGGAACGCCGTACTTGTCTTCCACCGCCTGCGGAGTCATACGACGCAGGTCACCTGGCCCCGTACCGGGGTAGAGCACCGTCACGTTGTCGGTCACCGTCTGAAACGAGTCACGATCGCCGGACACCACCAGAACAGTCGATCCCTCGTGACCTGCGCGATACGCAAGAGTCGCGAGGATATCGTCGGCCTCAAAACCCTCACGGGACAGAGACACGATACCCATCGCGTCAAGCACCTCGCGGATGAGCTCCACCTGCCCCTTAAATTCTTCGGGCGTCGCGTCACGGGTGCCCTTGTACTCGGGGTACTCCTCCGTGCGGAATGAGTGCCTCGACACATCGAATGCGACAGCGATATGCGTCGGCTGCTCGGTCTCCAACAAGCGCGTCAGCATTGAAACGAAGCCGTAAACCGCGTTTGTGTGCTGGCCTGTGGCCGTCACGAAGTTATCTGGCGGGAGCGCATAGAAGGCGCGAAACGCCATCGAATGGCCATCAATAATCAGCACAGTGTCACTCACACATGCCACCCTAGATGCCATGACACACGATCACCAGATGAAACACACGCAGTCTTCCTCACCTGATCCGCTCGCCCGCGGCGGCTGGGTCGGCGCCCACTGGCCTGGGACCCTCATGGAAGCAACGGGTATGGAGGTCATCGAGCACAGTGCTGTGCGTACCGTTATTTCCATGCCGATTGACGGAAACCGCCAGAGCGCTGGCATTCTGCACGGGGGTGCCTCCGCTGCACTCGCCGAAACGGCGGCGTCCTTCGCCGCCCAGATTCATGCGCGCGAGACAAACCCAGGCAAGCAAGCCTACGCAGTGGGCACGGAGCTCAACGCATCGCACATCAGCGCCGGACGTGAAGGGATCATCACAGCGACCGCGACGGCGGTCCACCTCGGACGCTCGTCCACCGTCCACACTGTGGAGATCAGGGACGAGGCCGACCGCCTCATCTCAGTTGCGCGCGTCACCAACCGGATCCTCGTGCGCGCGAGCCACGACTGACCGACAAGAAACAGTAATGGGGAGGGCCGAGTGACCCTCCCCATTCGTGTACGTGATTCTCAGTCGTCGACCTGGTTGATGACCGCGTCAGCGACCTCACGCATCGACAGACGGCGATCCATCGACGTCTTCTGGATCCAGCGGAAGGCTTCAGGCTCGCTCATTCCCATGTTCTTCATGAGCAGTCCCTTGGCGCGGTCCACGCGCTTGCGGGTCTCGAAACGATCGGACAGATCGGCGATCTGGTCTTCAAGCGACTCGATCTCAGCGTGACGCGACAGTGCGATCTCGACTGCAGGGATCAGGTCGGCAGGGCTGAACGGCTTGACGACGTAGGCCATCGCACCGGCGTCGCGTGCGCGCTCAACGAGCTCCGTCTGCGAGAACGCGGTGAGCATCACAACGGCGCACGACAGCTCCTGCAGGATCTTCTCCGCAGCGGTGATGCCATCCATCTTCGGCATCTTGACATCCATCACGCATAGATCGGGTTCGAGCTCGAGTGCCAGCTCGACAGCTTCCTCACCGTCGGCAGCTTCGCCGACGACCTCGAACCCCGCCTGGGTGAGCGTCTCAACGATATCGAGACGGATCAACCCCTCGTCTTCTGCGACGAGGACGCGACGCGGTTCAGCCTGCTCTTCACTCATTGTCATATTCCTCAGTTTGATCGGTTTGCTCAGCTGCTCTATTGTGGGTCTCGCACACGCGAAGCCCCGATAGCCCAACTGGCAGAGGCGGTCGGCTCAAACCCGGCTTGTTGTGGGTTCGAATCCCACTCGGGGTACCGCCAGTGGAGTACGTGCTCCTAATGGTACCGGCATTTCAGCGCATATGCGACGTGCGCACCGCAATTGATACCTCAAAACTGCAGATGAAAAGGGGCCGACAAGCGTTGCTTGTCGGCCCCTTTTGCTGCTCAGGCCACGACGCTCAGCTCGAGACCGAGGTACTCGGCAGCCGCGCCCCTGCGGGCCGGCTCGTCAAGGTCGGCGATAGCCTGCTTGACCCTCGAATCGTGGAAGTCAGCGAACCAGGGCTCAACGGCGCGCGAGAGCTGGCCGACCTCCAGGTTGTTGGCCACACGGCCAAACAGAGTGTCGTGGACCGACACGGTCCGGATGTTCGTATTCATTTTTCTTCCTCCATCTTCTTCTCTTCGGGCGCCCCAGAAAACATGCTTTGATCGCACAGGCATTTCTGAGCACGCCTAGCAGCACTTTGCTGCATGTGCCGCGCCGTCATTGGTGCGGCGTCCACGTGTCTCAACGCGTATCCGAGTACTTTATTCCACGAATTCCGTTTTGTCCACGTGACGAAACAAAAACAGTGGGGGGCGCTGGCTCATCGCCAGCGCCCCCCACTACTGCCGCATCTCACGCGTGGCGAAGACCGCCAATCGCATAGTCAGCTTCATCTCCGACTTCGTGGATACGCAGCATGTTCGAGGAGCCAGCGATGCCCGGCGGCATACCGGCGACGATGACAAGCTGATCACCGATGTCCGCCAGGTGCGAGGACTGCACGACCTGATCGAGCTGCCAGACCATGTCGTCCGTGTGCTGCACCTCGGGAACACGGTACGTCTGGATACCCCACGACAGGGCCAGACGACGACGTGTCGATTCGAGCGGGGTGAACGCCAGCATCGGGATCGGACGGCGCATACGCGACAGCAGGCGAGCCGAGGTGCCGGACTGGCTGAAGGTCACGAGGTAACGGGCATCCAGATGCTCGGCGATACGAGCCGCAGCTTCGCAGATAACGCCCGCACGATCGGCGTAGAAACCGGGGATGGAGGCGATGCGCTCACCACCGTTTTCTTCCGTCGACTCGATGATCGCGGCCATCGTACGGACAGTCTCGATCGGGAAAGCGCCGACCGAGGTCTCACCGGACAGCATGACCGCATCGGCACCATCGAGAATGGCGTTCGCACAGTCGGACGCCTCGGCGCGCGTGGGGCGCGGGTTCTTGATCATGGAATCCATGACCTGCGTCGCGACGATAACCGGCTTGGCAGCAATACGGGCAAGCTCAATCGCGCGCTTCTGGACCAGCGGCACGGCTTCCAGGGGCATCTCAACGCCGAGGTCACCGCGGGCGACCATGATGCCGTCGAAGGCCTCGACGATCTCTTCCAGCGCCTCAACAGCCTGAGGCTTCTCGATCTTGGCGATGACCGGGATGCGCTTGCCCATCTCGTCCATGATCTCGTGGACATCCTTGATGTCCTGCGCAGAACGCACGAAGGACAGCGCGATGAAGTCGGCATCCTGCTCGATGCCCCAACGCAGGTCTTCCTTGTCCTTTTCGGACAGTGCGGGGACGGACACAGCAACGCCGGGAAGGTTCAGGCCCTTGTGGTCCGAGACCATACCGGGAACCTCGACGCGGGTCACGACATCAGTATCCGTCACCTCGATGACGCGGACCGCGACGTTGCCGTCGTCGATCAGCAGGCGGTCACCGGGAGCACAGTCGCCGGGCAGCCCCTTGAAGGTCGTCCCGACGAGTTCCTTGGTGCCGGGAACATCACGGGTGGTGATGGTGAAGGTGTCACCGATCTTGAGTTCCTGGGGGCCATCCTGGAAGGTTTCCAGGCGGATCTTGGGGCCTTGGAGGTCAACCAGGACAGCGACCGCGCGACCGGACGTCGCAGACGCCTTCCTCACGCGCTCGATGACGGCCTCGTGTTCCTCAGCCTTTCCATGCGACCGGTTGATACGCGCGACATCCATGCCGGCGTCCACCAGCGCCTGGAGCTGCTCAGGAGAATCAGTAGCAGGTCCAATAGTGCAGACAATCTTAGCTCGACGCATAAATAAGAGTTTACCGCCCAATCACTGTTGAAACGAGGAGGATCCGCGCCGGGGCGACGTGATCATTCCCATGAATCCACCTGTGGCGGGACCTTCGCGCATCGGAAAATGACCGAGTTCAGGATCAGAAGGCCTCGAGGGTGCTCTCGTCGGCGGATTCTTCCTCGGTCACACCGGCACCGACGATATCGTCAGCGTCGCTATCGTCGGGCACCACCTCATCCCCTGTCTCCTCGGTGTCCGCCGCGGCCTCGCTGTCGTCAGCGACGACGGTTGTCGGATGCCCCAGGCGCCCTGCGATGACGAATACGAGTACTCCGAGCGTGAACACGAGAAGGGATGTCCATACGTTCAGGCGCAGACCGAGAACCGTGTGCGCATCATCGATGCGCAGCATCTCGATCCAGCTGCGTCCCGCTGTGTACGCCATCAGGTACAGGCCGAACACCTGGCCTCCGGCGAAGCGGTGACGTCGATCGAGCCACACGATAATGGCGGCTGCGGCAAGGTTCCACAGGCACTCGTAGAGAAACGTCGGGTGGAACAAAGTGCCTGCCGGATACCCGGCGGGCATGTGGGCCACGTCGATCTGAAGTCCCCACGGCATTGTTGTCGGTCCGCCGAAGAGCTCTTGGTTAAACCAGTTTCCCCACCGACCGATGGCCTGGGCGACCAGGAGTGCGGGAGCCAGAGAATCCGCGATCGGAGCGAAACGCACACCAGCCCGCTTGACAGCGATAAAGGCTCCAAGCGCTCCGAAGGCAACGCCACCCCAGATACCGAGACCACCGCGCCAAATCTGGAAGGCGAGCATCGGATCACCACCCGGACCGAAGTAGGCATCCGGGGAAGTAACGACGTGATAAATCCGCGCACCCACAACTCCGAGCGGAATCGCCCAAAGAGCGACGTCATACAGTGTGTCCGGGTTTCCACCGCGGTCTCGGTAGCGACGAGCGGTCCACCAGACGCCGACGATCATACCAACGGCAATAATGATGCCGTAGGCGCGCAGCGGGATCGGACCGAGGTACCAGACGCCCTGCGAAGGCGATGGGATGCCGACAGCGACGAGGGTGTTCACGCGCGGGCCCCGCTGACGCCGGCCTTCAGTTCGGTGGCGAGCTCGCCCAGGGTCTTCAGCCCGCGGTCGATATCGTCATCGAAGAGCGTCTTCACCAGCGCGGAACCGACGATGACTCCGTCCGCATATGCGCCGATCTCGCGGGCCTGCGCGCCATTGGATACGCCGAGGCCCACGCACACGCGCTCGGCTCCGGCCGCGCGGGTACGCGCCACAACATCGGTGACATGCGCGCCAACAGCCGCACGCGCACCCGTGACGCCCATCGACGAGGCCGCGTACACCCAGCCGCGCGAGTGCTCGGCGATGAGTTTGAGGCGGCGCTCGGGGGAGGAGGGGGCGCTCAGGTAGATGCGTTCCAGGTCGTACTTATCCGACGCGGCTTCCCACTGTGCGCCCTCCTCGGGCGGCAGGTCGGGGGTAATGAGGCCGGAACCGCCCACGGCAGCAAAATCCTTGGCGAAGCGCTCAACGCCCCACCACTCAACGGGATTCCAGTAGGTCATCGAGCATGTCGAAATGCCGTACGAGGTCAGCTCGTCCACCGCGTGGAAGAGGTCTTCGAGGTGGGTGCCACGCTCGAGAGCAGCGACGGTCGCTCGCTGGATCGTCGGTCCGTCCATCCCGGGATCCGAGTAGGGGAAACCGAGTTCGATGACATCAACGCCGCAGTCCGCGAGGACCTTGCCCGCACGAATCGAGTCCTCGACCGACGGGAAGCCGACGGGCAGGTACGCGATGAGAGCTGCGTCGCCGCGCTGGAGGGCGGCATCGATGGCGATTGCTGAATGGGGTGCGCGCGTCATGTCACTTCTCCTCGTTCTGGTCCAGGACGGTAACGCCCGACGGTCCGGCGCTGGGGTCGATGACCTGCAGCTTCGCGCGCCCATATCCAAACCACCGCGATGCGGTATCCACGTCTTTGTCGCCACGCCCAGACACGGTCACGATGACAATAGGCTCCTCCCCCGGTTCGAAAGGCCCCTCTGTTTCGGCCTTGGCCAACGCCCACTTGCGAACGCCAGCAAGCGCATGAGAGGACTCAATGGCGGGGATAATGCCCTCGGTACGGGACAGATGCAGGAACGCATCCATGGCCTCGGCGTCAGAAATCGGCATGTAGGAGGCGCGGCCCGTACGCGCCAACCACGCGTGCTCCGGACCGACTCCCGGATAGTCGAGGCCGGCGGAAATCGAGTGAGAAGCCTTCGTCTGGCCGTCACGTTCCTGCAGGACGAACGTACGCGCCCCGTGGAGCACGCCCACCTCGTCGGCGGTGATGGAGGCAGCGTGACGCCCCGTCTCGAAACCATCGCCGGCAGCCTCGCATCCGAGGAGCTCGACGCTCGGGTCATCGATAAAAGCGGTGAATGAACCAATGGCGTTGGAGCCGCCCCCCACGCATGCGACCACGACGTCGGGCAGGCGGCCCTCGGCGGCAAGCAGCTGAGCACGCGCTTCGTCGCCGATGACGCGCTGCAGATCACGCACGAGTTCGGGGAACGGGTGCGGACCCGCGGCGGTACCGAAAATGTAGTTGGTCGTCTCAACGTTGGTCACCCAGTCGCGGAAGGCCTCGTTAATTGCGTCCTTCAGCGTCGCGGAGCCCGCCGTCACAGCGATGACCTCGGCCCCGAGCATCTGCATGCGCGCGACGTTGAGAGCCTGGCGCTCCGTGTCCTCACGCCCCATGTAGATCGTGCAATCCAAACCGAGGAGGGCAGCCGCTGTCGCCGTGGCCACGCCGTGCTGGCCCGCACCGGTCTCCGCGATGACCCGGGTCTTTCCGAGCTCCTTCGTCAGCAGTGCCTGGCCGAGAACGTTGTTAATCTTGTGCGACCCCGTGTGGTTGAGATCCTCGCGCTTGAGGAATACGCGCACGCCACCCAAATCGGCTGCGAAACGGGGTGCCTCCGTCAGCAGGGAGGGCCGCCCCGCGTAATTCACGAACAGGTCACGCAGGCGGCGCTGGAAAGACCGATCACGCCACAGACGCTTCCACGCAGCCTCAACCTCTTCGAGGGGACCCATGAGGGACTCGGCGACGAAACGCCCACCGAAATCACCAAAGTACGGTCCTTGCACAAAATTCTCGGCAACCATCACTGTCCTTCCTGACGCGCCGCAGCGACGCGAGCCTTACGATCCGTGCGCAGCGCGGGGTGCTGTCCAGCGCTCACCATGTCCTGAATGCTCGCCATCGGGTCGCCCGACGTCACGAGTGCCTCACCGACGAGAACCGCGTCTGCGCCCCACTTGGCGTATTCAAAGACGTCGTGCGCGTTTGCAACGCCGGACTCGGCGACGGCAACGACATCCTGAGGAATGACGTCGATGACCTGCTCGACGGTCGAGCGGTCAACCTCCAGCGTTTTCAAGTTACGAGCATTGACGCCGATGATAGACGCCCCCGCCTCCATCGCACGCAGGGCCTCGAGACGCGAGTGTGTCTCGACGAGGGCCTCCATACCCAACGAGCGGGTGCGCTCCAGCAGGGACACAAGGACGTTCTGCTCCAACGCCGCGACTATCAGGAGCACGAGATCAGCACCGTGAGCACGCGCCTCGTGGATCTGGTACGGCGTGACGATGAAGTCCTTGCGCAAGATTGGAATGTCGACGGCTGCGCGTACCGCATCGAGATCGGCGAGCGAACCGTTGAAGCGCCGCTGCTCGGTGAGCACCGAGATAACCGATGCTCCCCCGGCCTCGTACGTGGAAGCGAGTGCAGCTGGATCCGGAATCGACGCGAGTGCCCCCTTGGACGGCGAAGAGCGCTTCACCTCGGAGATGATCTTGACGGCACCGTCACGGTTACGAAGGGCACCAAGCGCATCCTTCGCCTCGGGAACCTGGGTCTCCATCTCCTTGATCCGAGCCAGAGGGACGCGATCTTCACGCTCTTTCAGGTCCTGGAGGACCCCGGCGATAATGTCATCGAGAACGCTCACGATGCTCCCCTTTCAGGCAGAAACAATCAATCTTCACCTAGGCTAGCGAAAAATAGCGGACGGTGGGTGAGGCATCCCGTGGGACGAGTCAGGACAGGGGCACCAGGGTCGATGCGCGCACGACGGACTCCACTGCGGCAGCAGCCTTGTTACGGGATTCCTCATACTCCAGCGCCGGCACCGAATCGGCAACAAGGCCCGCACCCGCCTGCACCGAGGCAACGCCATCCTTCAACGATGCCGTACGAATCGCGATCGCCAAATCAGCATCGCCCGACAGATCGAAGTAACCGACGACGCCACCGTATACGCCTCGCGCGGCGGGTTCGAAGTCGTCGATGAGCTCAATGGCACGAGGCTTGGGCGCACCGGAGAGCGTCCCCGCAGGGAAGGTCGCGACCAGAGCATCGAGAGCATCAGCATCCGGACGCAGCACACCCGTCACCGTGGACGAAATGTGCTGAATATGCGAAAAACGCTTCAGCTCCATGAGCGTGGAGACCTCGACCGACGCAGGATCGCACACCTTCGACAGGTCATTGCGAGCCAGGTCGACGAGCATCACGTGTTCCGACAGCTCCTTGGGATCCTCAAGCAGCTCGGCCGCCAGGCGGTGGTCCTGCGCAGAATCCGCCCCACGCGGACGCGAACCGGCGATCGGATACGTCCAGACGCGGCGTCGTTCACTCTTGACGAGGGTCTCCGGAGACGAACCGACAACCTCAAAATGACCGCCCTTCTCGTCGGGCAGGTCCAGGAAGTACATGTAGGGCGAAGGGTTGACCGTACGCAGCACGCGATAGACATCGATGCCGCTGGCTGACGTCGATACATCAAGGCGTTGCGACACGACGATCTGGAACGCATCACCATCTTCAATGGCGCGCTTCGCTGCGTTGACAGAGGACTCGAAATCGGCGCGCGCTGTACGCTCACGTACCTGAGGCGGCGTCGCATCGCTCGTCCCCAGCACCGCGGGCGCAATCGGGGTCGCCAGTTGTGTCGTCATCGCATCGAGGCGCTCAATAGCACGGTCGTACGCCCCATCAACGCCGTCCGCCGAACCGTTGAGGTTCCAGGCGATCGCCATCAGGTACACCGACCCTGTCGCATGATCGAGGGCAGCAACCTCCGTCGCCAACACGAGCGTCGCGTCCGGAATATCCGACTCCTTCGGTGCTGTCGCGGCGAGCGTAGGCTCCCACTCGGGTATGATGCCCCAACCGAGAGAACCAACGAGAGCACCCGTCAGCGGAGGCAATCCGTCAATCGCCGGCGCAGCGAGTTCTTCGAGTGCAGAGTGAACGACCTCAAGGAACGTTCCCTCCTCACGAGCACCTTCCGGGTGGGAACCGATCCACTGTGCGTGACCGTCGCGTGCGACGATGGCGCCAGCACTTGAGGCTCCGACAAAAGACCAGCGCCCCCACGAACCACCGTGTTCGGCAGACTCGAGAATGAAGCTTCCGTAATTGCCATGGGCGAGCTGTCGATAGACGCCAACCGCGCTCAGCTCATCTGCGAGGACACGCCGCACAACGGGGATCACGCGCCTGGAGGCCGCGAGATCGACAAAGACGTCGCGTGGGGGCCAGGTCTGGCCCCACTCAAGGCTCACAGGCTCAAACTGGTACGAAGGCGTCGAAATACTCACCACCCTATTGTCCCATCCGGACGCGTACGCGTCCCGGCGGGGTCCACAATGAGACCGACTGCTACAGCCAGTCCGGAACGACGCCCCACGCGATTGCGGCCGTCAGCGCGGATCCAATCATCCAAGGACCCATCGGCACGCGCGACTTCGTCCCTGCTGAGCCGATCACAATTTTCCAGAGCGCAGCAAAGCCAGCCAGCACGAAAGATAAGGCCAGTGAGGAGACCGCTGCCTGAATACCGACGGTCCCAACCATCGCTCCCAAAACGGGTGCGAGCTTCACGTCTCCCCCACCCATACCGCCGGGCAAACGGTTCAGCAGTGCGATAGGGATAGTCCAAATGAGAGCTCCGGCAACACATCCGATGAGGCGCTGCTGCCACAGGGGCGAAATGATGACGCCAACAATGACACCCACGCTCACGCCGATACCCATCGCCGCGGTATATGCGTTCGGCAGGCGGTGGGTCTGCGCGTCAACGTAGGCACTCAGTGCCCCGATCATCGCAACCGTCATGACAGCCGGCATGCCGGGGCGCATCTGCGCCGCCACAAAAAGGATCGCCCCGACGATCGCGGAACTCCACACAATCGCGTTACGCGTGAGCGGGGTACGAGTCGCTTCAATGAAATAACGCCGCTGAATCTTCCAGCCAGAGCGCCACAGCCACACCAGCACGATAATCCACGTAAGGAATCCGGACACGAGAGACAGATCCGCACTAATACGCTGGGGAAGCCAACCGACGATCACGACGCCGCACCTTCCCGTGAGCGCCGCTCCAGCTCCTCCTCAAGCGCAGTACGCATCACATCAATATCGGGACTGCGCCCGGTCATCAACTGGACCTGCGCACCCGCCTGATAGACGAGCATATCGGTACCTTCCGCGACAATGCCGCCGCCTGCCTCAAAGACGCTACGCAATGCCGTATTGCGCGGGGAATAGACGACATCCAAAAGGACTTGCCCGTCACGTACATCGAGGCACTGCGCGAGCGGATCCGCGACGCCCGCGGGCACTGTTGACACGATGAGGTCAACCGCGCGCGCTGCCTGCAACACGGCCTCGACGTTTGACCATAGAACCTGTTCGATGGTGACGCCCAGACGCGATGCTGCAGCAACAGCTGACCCGGGCCCGCCGAAGCGGCGTGCAGCGACGGTCGACGTCGTTATCCCCAGCTCGCCAAGCGCGGCGAGTGCCGAGGAAGCCGTGGCGCGGGCGCCAAGGATCAGAGCACTCGCAGGCAAGGGGCGTTGCGCGAGCGAACACGCGCGGCGAACAGCCGAGGCGATACCCGCCACGTCGGTGTTAAAGCCGGCGAGAACGCCCGAGGACGGAACAACCGTATTAACCGCGCCGACGGCACTCGCGAGAGGATCGATCGCATCCAGCAGCGGCATCACCGCCTGTTTGCAGGGCATCGTCACCGATAGGCCCGCACAGTTGTCGCCGAGTCCACCGATGAAACCGGGAAGTGATGCGCCGTCCTGCTCGAGGCGACGATACTCCCACCCATCGATGCCGAGCTGCGCCCATGCTGCTCGGTGAATGACCGGCGACAGGGAATGCTCGATCGGAGAACCGATAACGGCGGCCCAGGTCATGAGGCCGTACAGACCTTCGGATTCGCAGCGCAGTACGCCTTAAACTGCTCGCGGTTCTTCTCCTGCTCTTCCAGAGTGGAAGCGAACAGGGTCTCACCCGTGTCCAGGTTCACCGTCACGAAGTACAGCCATGTTCCGTCGGCCGGGTGGAGCACAGCCTTGATGGCCTTTTCGCTCGGCTGCCCAATCGGGGTGGGCGGCAGTCCCGGGTGGAGGCGCGTGTTGTATGGGTTGTCGTTATCGAGGTCCGCCTGATCTGGCACACCGCTGGTCTTCCCCACGCCGTACAGCACCGTCGAGTCCATGCCGAGCATGCCCTTCGTCTCTCCGTTCGTATCGGCCAGACGATTATCGATGACGCGCGCGACCATCGGCATGTACTTATCGATGTTCATCTCGCCATCCACGATGGACGCCTTAATGAGGACGGTCTCGCGATCTGCCGGGGCGACGCCCAGACGGTCGAGCTCATCGATCGTGCCCTTGACCATACGCGCGATGAGGGTCGTCGGCGTGTCTGTTTCACCGACCTCATAGGAGCCCGGAAGGAGCCACCCTTCGGCGTTACCGCCTGCCTCGGAAGGCAGGCCGATCGCCTCGGTATCGGCGAATGCCGCATCGACGTCGGCCTCGGAAACACCCATGATATCGACGATGCGCTGCTTGACTTCCGACAGCTTCTGCCCTGCGCCAATAGTCACCGTCGAGTCCACACGGTTTGTCTCGTCCAGCAGGGCGGCAAGCGCTCCGGACGCGCTCATCTGCAGCTTCAAGCGGTACGTGCCCGGGCGGATCGACATGGATGCCGATGTCTTCTCGAACTGGCGCACGAAGGCACCCACGGACTTCACGACGCCCGCTTCCACGAGGGTCTGACCGATCGCGCGGCCGGTGGCCTCCTCATCGATGGTCACTTCAATCGAACCGGTGCCGGGGCCCGGATAGTCATCCGACGACGTTGTTGATGCGTTGAAGAGCTGGTCGTAGGCAACGTAGCTCGCACCGGCGAGCAACCCGAGCACGAGAACGATGATGAAGAACGAACGAATGCGACGACGACGCTTGCGTTTACGGGCCGCACGGCGTTCGCTGGCAAGCCTGCGCGAGCGCATACCAGTCGTTTCTGACGCGGTTTCGGCGATCGTCGCCACGCCACTTGCGCGGGCGGGCGTAGCGGATACACGCGGTGATGAGCCAGTGTCCGTCACCTCATCAAAGGACGGGTGCGCAGCCGCGCGTTGACGAGGGCGCGCTCCGCGCACGGATGCTGCGTCGGCCGAGGCAGAGGCTACCGCAGGTGTGCCGTGAACGGGGGTACGATCTGAATCCTGCGCCGCCGTGGCGTCGGAGCTCTCCTGTGGGGCATCGGAGTAGACCTTGGGTTCACCGGAGTGAATCTCACGGCGAGAACGGAAGGGGTAAGGGGGAGGCGTGCTCACGTGTGTACTCCTTCGTTGGGTTCGAGGATGATCTCCTCACCGGGAGCTCGACCGCCCATGCGTTCAAGCTCGAGAGCCTGTTCCAAGATGATCTGCGCAGCCACCTGGTCGATGACGCTGCGATGGTCAATTTCCGGGATACCTGAGGCGCGCAGTCGAGCGTGCGCCTGGTTGGATGTCATGCGCTCATCGACCATCGCGACCCGAACATCGGGAACAAGCTTCTTGATGCGACGCGCATACTTGCGCGCCCCCTTTGCAGAAATGCCCTCTCCCCCGCGCAGATGGCGAGGCAATCCAACGATTACTTCGATCGCTTCATGACGACGAACGATGTCAGCCAGACGATCAAGATCAGACAGATCGGGCGCCCTGTGAAGGGTTTCGACAGGCATCGTGAGAATGCCGTCGGGGTCGCACCGGCTGACGCCGACACGCACGGTGCCGACGTCCACGCCGATACGAATACCCCGACGAATACTCACAGGGCCTCGATTTCCTTGCGGATCGCATCGATCGCATCCGCGATGCCCTCGGGCTTCGTACCGCCGCCCTGAGCGATGTCAGCCTTGCCGCCACCGCGACCATCGACGTGCGCGAGTCCCGCGCGCAACAACGCGCCCGCGTCGAGCGTCAGCTCGCGCGCACGCTCATTCGTGGCAACCACCAAAGCGGCCTTGCCGCCCTCGGTGCCGGCCAGGGCGACAACCGCGCCGCGCTCGTGCCCCAGACGCGCCACGACGTCCTGGACCAGACCGCGCAGCTCCTTCGTCGGGACACCGTCGACCGCGGCTGCCACGAGGTCGACCGCGCCGATGCGCTCAGCGGATGCCGCGAGGTCGCCACCCCGACGCTTCGCCTGTTCGGCCTGGACCTTCTCCAGCTTCTTCTCGGATTCGCGCAGCTTGGCGAGCAGCGACTCGATGCGCGCGGGCAGCTCGTCCACGCGCCCGCCCACGAGCTGGGACAGCTGGGAGACGAGAGCGTGTTCCTTCGCCTGGAACTCATACGCGCCGGTACCGACCAGGGCCTCGATGCGGCGCACGCCGGAGGCCACCGAGCCCTCGCCGAGCACCGTCACGCGGCCGATGTGGCCCGTCGTGGGTACGTGGGTGCCACCGCAGAGCTCACGGTCGAAGCCGTCGCCGATCGTCACGACGCGCACCTCGGAGCCATACTTCTCGCCGAAGAGAGCGATCGCGCCCATTTCCTTCGCCTTGTCGATGCTCATGACCTCGGTGGTCACGGGCAGGTCCTCGGCCAGCTTCTCGTTCACCAGCTCCTCGATGTCGCCCAGCTGGGAAGCGGCGAGCGCGCTGTTGTGGCGGAAGTCGAAGCGCAGACGCGAGGGCGAGTTCTCCGACCCCGCCTGGTCCGCATGCTCGGACACGACGTTGCGCAGTCCCGCGTAGACCATGTGGGTCGCCGTGTGCGCACGAGCGATCGCCAGGCGACGCTCGGAGTCAATCTCGGCGATCACCGAATCGCCCAGAGCAATGCCACCCTGACGCAGGTGACCACGGTGGACGGTCAGCCCGCGGATCGGAGCCTGGACGTCGGTCACGTCGATCACCGTGTCGCCGCCGGGCAGGCGAATCGTTCCATGATCGGCCAGCTGGCCGCCCATCTCCGCATAGAAGGGCGTCTGATCGAGGACAATGTCGATAGCGGCAGGAGCCTCGGCCGCCGGCACCGGCTGTCCGTCCACGAGGATCGCCTGAACACGGGCAGGCGCGGAGTCCTGGGTGTAGCCGAGGAAGGTCGAACCCCCGCCCATCTCCTTTTCGATCTCGTGGAAGACGCGCACGTCGGTATGGCCAGTCTTCTTCGAGCGCGCGTCGGCGCGGGCGCGTTCCTTCTGCTCGGCCATGAGGGTGCGGAAGCCCTCCTCATCGACGGACACGCCCTGCTCGGCGGCCATCTCGAGGGTCAGGTCGATCGGGAACCCGTAGGTATCGTGCAGCAAGAATGCCGACTTGCCCGAGATGACGGGCGCGCCCGTCGATTCCTTCGCGCTGGCCACGGCCACGTCCAGGATCGTCGTGCCGGCGCTGAGCGTGCGACGGAAAGCATCCTCCTCCGCGTAGGCAACCTCGGAGATCGTCTTCCAGTTCGTCTCCAGCTCGGGGTAGGAGGCCTTCATCGCATCCTTCGAGGCCGTCAGCAGCGTCGGCATCGCCGGCTCGTCGACCCCCAGCAGACGCATCGATCGCACCGCGCGGCGGATCAGGCGACGCAGCACGTAGCCGCGGCCGTCGTTGCCCGGACGCACGCCGTCGCCGATGAGCATGAGGGAGGAGCGAACGTGGTCGGCAACCACGCGCATGCGCACGTCATCGTCGTAGGCCGCGCCGGCCTCGGGGCCCGCGGCACCCAGGCCGTAGCGCTTGCCGCTCATCTGCATCGCGGCATCGATGACGGGGAAGACCTCGTCAATTTCATACATGTTGGGCTTGTCTTGCATCACGAAGGCCAAACGTTCGAGGCCTGCGCCCGTATCAATCGCCTTCTTGTCGAGTTCGCCGAGCAACGGGTAGTCCTTGCCGGTGCCCTCGCCGCGCATGAACTGATCGAACACCAGGTTCCACAGCTCGAGGTAGCGGTCACCGCCGGGGTCCACGGTGCCGCCCACGGCCTCGGGACCGTAGGCGGAGCCGCGGTCGTAGTGCCACTCGGCGCAGGGGCCAGCAGGGCCGGGCTGACCCGTATCCCAGAAGTTTTCAACGCGCGGCAGGCGCACGATGTGCTTGGGATCCATGCCGATCTGCTTCGTCAGGACGCTCAGGGCCTCATCGTCCTCGTCCCAGATCGTCACCCAGAAACGATCGCCGTCGAGGCCGTACTTGCCTTCCTCGCGCGAGCCGGTCAGCAGGTCCCACGCGAAATTAATGGCACCTTCCTTGAAGTAATCGCCGAAGGAGAAGTTGCCGTTCATCTGGAAGAACGTTCCGTGACGGGTCGTCTTACCGACGTTATCAATGTCGTTCGTGCGAATGCACTTCTGCACCGACGCGGCACGAGGCCACGGCGCGGGCTCGACGCCCATGATGTAAGGGATGAACGGAACCATGCCCGCGATCGTGAACAGAATCGAGGGCTCCGGGGAGACAAGAGAAACGGAAGGACGAATCTCATGCCCCTGCTTCTTGAAGTATTCGAGCCAGCGGGTGCGGATTTCAGACGTACGCATAGTCCCCCATGTTAGACGCTCTGCGCCGCTCACGGCACTTCGGCACGCGCAAGCGGACAGTGGGATAAAAGAAAAACCGCGCCCCCGAGCATCGCTCGGGGGCGCGGAAAAGGCCAGTATCAGCGCGAGTAGTGCTCGACGACCATCTGAACATCGACGGTCACCGGAACCTCAGCACGCTTCGGGCGACGCACCAGGGTCGCCTTCAGGCGGGCGAGATCAACGTCCAGGTACTCGGGGACGGCGGGCAGAACGTCGCGGTGAATACCCTCGGCAGCAATCTCGAAAGGAACCGTGGTCTGCGACTTGGGCTTGACCTGCAGGGTCTGGCCGGGCTTCACGCGGAACGAGGGACGGTCGACGATCTTGCCATCAACGAGGATGTGACGGTGAACGACGAACTGGCGAGCCTGCTGGATGGTGCGGGCGAAGCCAGCGCGCAGGACGAGGGCGTCCAGACGCATTTCGAGCAGCTCAACCAGGTTCTCACCGGTCAGGCCGACGGTACGACGAGCCTCTTCGAAGGTGCGGCGCAGCTGCGACTCACGAATGCCGTACTGGGCGCGCAGACGCTGCTTTTCCTTCAGACGAACGGCGTAGTCGGAGTCCTGGCGGCGGCGCGTACGACCGTGCTCACCGGGGCCGTAGGGACGCTTCTCGAAGTAGCGAACGGCCTTGGGGGTCAGAGCCAGACCGAGGGCGCGAGACTCACGCACCTGCTTGCGGGAACGATTCGTTGCCATGTTTCTTCTTCCTGTTTCTCATGTCATGCCGGAGGTACCGGCATGGGGCCAACTCCAGGATCAATGAGATCCGTCGGCTAAGGCCCCAGGTGTCCGCTGGTGCGGACAACTGTTACATCCTAGCGTCTTTTCAGCAAATTGCGAATCACGCCAAGCCGCTTCGTGAGCATCGCCTCATGCCCGTTTTCCGTTGGCTCGTAGTAACACGTGCCTTCCAGGTCGTTAGGTAGGTACTGCTGCGCCGCAACATGGTGCGGATAATCATGCGCATAGAGGTACCCTTCACCGTGGCCCAGCGACTTCGCACCGGAATAGTGCGCGTCGCGCAAGTGCTCGGGAACCGCTCCCCCACGCCCCGCACGCACATCGGCGATCGCACGATCAATCGCCAGGTACGTCGCGTTCGACTTCGGGGCCGTTGCCACGGCGACCACCGCCTCCGCGAGGAGCAGACGGGCCTCGGGCATACCAATCAGCGCAACACCCTGCGCGACGCTCACGCAGGTCGTCAACACCTCAGGGGCAGCCATGCCGACTTCTTCTGAGGCGGCGATCATGATACGCCGCGCAATGAAGCGCGGGTCCTCCCCGGCCTCGATCATACGGGCGAGGTAGTGGAGCGCCGCATCCACGTCAGACCCACGCATCGACTTGATGAACGCGCTTGCCACATCGTAGTGCTGATCCTTGCTCCATCGAACGAGGGCCTGGTTGGCCGCCGCTTCAACGCTCGCGACCGTAATCTCGCCGGATCCATCGTCGCTAGCCACACCCGCGGCTGCCTCCAGGAGAGTCAAAGACTTACGCGCATCCGAGCCCGCGAGCCGCACCAAGCCAGCCACGGCCTCGTCAGTAATGGAGAAACGGCCCGACAACCCACGTTCATCCGAGAGCGCACGACGAATCAGCCCCTCAATCGCATCCGCATCAAGCGGACGCAGGGTCAGCAGCAACGAGCGCGACAGGAGAGGGGAAATCACCGAGAACGAGGGATTCTCAGTCGTTGCCGCCACAAGCACAACCCAGCGATTCTCAACCGCGGGCAGAAGCGAGTCCTGCTGCGACTTCGAAAAACGATGCACCTCATCGACGAAGAGAATCGTCTCTTGTCCCCCGCCGGCAAGAGTCCGTCGAGCATCATCGACTACGCGACGAACATCGCTCACACCAGAGGAAACTGCGGACAGCTCCACAAACCGGCGCCCGGACGCACGAGCAATCAAGTAGGCAAGCGTCGTCTTTCCCGTACCCGGAGGTCCCCACAGGACCACGGAGGAAACAGAGACCCCATCGCTCGCACTCGGAGAGAGCAAGCGCCGCAACGGAGCCCCCTCACCCAACAGGTGCGACTGACCAACCACCTCTGCGAGCGTCGTCGGGCGCATACGAACGGCGAGGGGCGCGCCCGCATTGAAAGCAGGCACGCCCGACTCGTCGACAGACTCAGAATCAAACAGATCCATGAGCCCTAGCTTAGGACAATGTGACTCCATTCGAAGAAGAGCCAATCTTGGGACCTGAGAGAACCTGGACAACGACGAGGCCACCGAGGATCAGCATGCAGGCACCGGCACCCAACAGGTAGCCATTCAGACCTTCAGACTCGTCGCCAGCCAGCGAGGAAGACAACATCTCAGCATGCAGCTTCACGCCGCCCGAGGCGTCAACGGAAGACCCAGCACCGGCTGCGGCAACCGTCGAAGCGACCTTGAACTCAGCCCAACCGACCAGTTCATGCTGTCGGTTCGCCACAACGACCTTGTAGTCGCCCATCGGCAGGCCCGTGACGTCCATAGTCACCTGATTGGAGTCTTCGACCTGAAGCCAGCGGGCCTCACCGGTCTGCATGATGTTCGCGCTCACCCAGTCGCCGGCAACGGCCTTATCCGAAGGGACATTGATCGTCAGCTGCCCGCCCGTGAAAGCAGCACTCACGCCACCCTTGTTCGCGTCAGTCAGCTGCGACACGTCCGAGATAGGCGACACCGGAGTGTCGGAAGGCTGCGCGGAGCCAGCAGAAGCACTCGCAGAAGGCGTCGGGGTCGGCGTTTCAGAAGGTGTCGGAGTCGGACGCACGGCAGGCAGCTGCGGATCATCAGGCTGAGCTGCGGGATGCTCGGTCGTCGGAGCAGGCGCGGGGTCAGCGCTGGGTTCGCTCGACGGTTCGGGTGCGGGATCGGACGTCGGTTCGGACGCGGGATCGGACGTCGGTTCGGACGCGGGATCGGACGTCGGTTCGGGCGCGGGTTCCGTCGTCGGCTCGGCCGTGGGCTGAGGCGCGGGATCAGCAGTCGGATCCGTCGTCGGTTCAGTCGTACGCGCGTCGTCATCGCCAACAGGCTGATACACGCTCACCGTGTAGCTCACGGGGTCGCCCTCAACGAGGTCTCGGCCTTCCTTGAACATGAGCACCGTGACGGTGTGCTTTGTTCCAGGTGCCCACGTGATGCCCTCGACGTTGTTCTGTCCGTTGGGCACAGGAACCCTCAGGGTGTAGCTGTGCGGACTGGTGGCAACCCACACATCATCCGCAGTAACGGGCACCGTTTCACCGTTACGCTCGTACGTCGGCTGCGCGATGGGCGTCACGCGACCCGAGTCGAGCATCACGCCCCAATAACCCGTATCACCGTACTGCTTCTCGAAAGAAGAGCCCTGTTCAATTCGAACAGTGAACGCTGTCGTCGGGACAGGGATTGCCCCGTCGTTATCGTCTGCGCGAGCAGCAAACCCTGGGATCGCAAGCGCGATGGCAGCGAACAGGCACAGAGCCATCAGGAGGCTCATCAATCGACTGCGCCCCCCGAGGCCGCGCGCGGCAAGGGCAGAAGCGGCCCGTGCGTGCTGCATACCGTTCTCCTTAGTGACTTAATCCTCGGAAGCATTTGTTCTGAAACTAGAGTAACAGGCGTGGCGCACGAATGCTAAATTCCAACGCACACCAATCGGTTAATGCACATTTTCTCAGAGCACTAGCCCAGATGAAAGATGATTAGCGCGGCAATCCGTGGGAGCGGCGAACAATACTGACCGTCACGATGGCACCGAGCAACGCAAGAACGCCACCACCAGCAAGAATCCAACCATTCAGGCGCGACTCCTCCTCGCGCGCAGCCTGATTCGAGGCCTGCTGCTCGGAGTGAGCCTTAGGACCGATCTGCGATGCGGACACACTTTGCTGAGTCGAGGAGGTCGAAGGCTCCGGAGCGGGATCCACGCCGCTACCAGATCCACCGGATGAAGCAGACGAGGACTGCGTCGACGATCCGCCATTCGCAGACGAAGAGCTGGGAGAAGGAGACGATGCAGAAGATACCGGATCGTCACCTTGCGTTCGTTCGGGCGCCTCAGCCTCACCGTGCGCACTGGTCGATGCGCTACTAGGAACGGAGGGAGCGTCGGTAGGGCTGACAGGGGGCTTATCAGAATGGGAATCGGGTGTCGGAGCGTCGCTGTCATCCGTCACCGGATCGGTAACATCGCTCGTCGGCAGCTCGGTCGGTGACAGCGAACAAGAGCGCGCCTCGGCCGCTGAATCGACAAGTGTTACCTCAACCTGCACATAGTTGCCCGTCACGCCATCACCGATCATGACCTGATGCCGCGTTCCAACCGCCCACGTAGTCGGCAGGTCAATATCCGCCGAGAACTTGCCGTCCATATCGACCTTCGCGACGGACCACGCAGCCCTATTACGTGCGACCGAGGACGGAACCCACGCTGGGAGGATCATGTCATCAGAGCGCTTTTCCTGGCCATCATCGAGCGTCACAATCACGAAACCGAGGGCACCCTCGGAGGACGGACCCCAGCCAGCGCCTTCCACATGTAACGGCACACCGGTTGCCACGACCGACGATGCTATGATCGATGCCCCTTCTTCGGACGCAGTCAAACACTGCCCTGCATTATCGCCAATCCCATCGGCGCTATAAGCGGGGGCGACCGACACGAACATTCCACCGACGACGGAAGCAGAGGCGGTCAGTGCGAGCAGGGACATGCGAAGACCCCGGCTCTGTGAGCGCACCTGTGTCGTCATGCGTATTCGTTTCCTTCTGTCTGGGATAGTCTCAACCGATCAACACTGTCACGCCCAGAATGCGCATGTCAGTGCCTGAGTAACCACTCGATACGGGCACCATACTATTGCCTGGTCCGCAAGATGTAATTGCGAGCAACAAGCAAATTCACGGCACACTCGCTCAACACCTGATTTTACCTGCATTTACGCGAATCTGTCACTGCAACTGTGAGCAATATTATCGAGCAATCATGACCTCTGATGACCCGCTGGTCAGCATTTGAGATATCGAGAAACACAATGGCGACTACCGGCGTGGGATGACTAGAGGAGCTCCCGTCTCCGGATCCTCGATGATGCGGCAGGGCACTGCGAAGACACGTTCTACGAGCTCGGGCGTGACTACCTGGGCTGGCTCCCCCTGTGCGAGGATCTGCCCGTCCTTCATGAAGACGAGGTGCGTGGCATACCGGAATGCAAGATGCAGATCATGCAGCACGGCGACAACGGTCGTACCCGCACGTTGCAAGCGCTCGGCGAGACGGAGCACCTCCAGCTGGTGATTAAGATCGAGATACGTCGTCGGTTCATCGAGCAGCAAGATCTCCGTCGACTGCGCCAAGGCCATCGCAATCCAGACACGCTGACGCTGACCACCGGAAAGTTCGCCAACGCGCCGCCCCACGAGGGAGGCGACGCCGGCATTCTCCATCGCACGAGCAACAGCTTCATCGTCTTCACGACTCCACTGACGCAGAAGGGATTGATAGGGGTAGCGTCCCCTCGCCACCAAGTCTTCCACGAGCATATCGCCCGGAGCCACGGACGATTGCGCGAGCAATCCGAGCCTGCGCGCGAGCGCCTTCTGATTCATGTCAGCAACGCTGCTGCCGTCCAACTCCACCACACCGCTACGAACATCGAGCACGCGCGCCAACGACCGCAAGAGAGTCGACTTCCCGCACGCATTGGGGCCGACGATGACGGTCAATTCCCCAGTCAGCACGTCCAGGGACAGCCCATCCAGAATCGGAGCATTCTTCCCGTAGCCGACGACGATATCTCGGGCACCCAGCCCCGGCCTCGTTCCCACCTCAGTCACGACCTCACCTCACGAATCAACAGCCACAGGAGATACAAGCCTCCCACGACACCCGTCACAACACCGACGGGAAGCTCAGCGGGAGCAATCAAACGCTGAGCACACACGTCGGAAGTCAACACCAGCAACGCTCCCACGAGCGCGGATGAAGCGAAACCCACTCCCCCGCCACCGCACAGGCGATGCGCAATATGCGGGGCGGACAATGCGACGAACGCGACCGGACCAGCGACGGCCGTCGCGCAGGCAACGAGCAGGATGGCAACAACGATCGACAGAAGACGAATGCGGCGCACGCGCACACCGAGCCCGGTCGCAACGTCGTCTCCCATCGCCACAAGCCCCAGCGGAACTGCAGCCGCGACGCACGCACATGCGACAACGCCGAGCACGATCAGGAGCAGCGTTAGTCGAGCGAACGTGACCCCCGAAAATGATCCGGCACTCCACAGCTGCGCTCGCTGCGCCGCCTCCAGTGGCGCCTTGACGATCAGCAGCGAATTGATAGCGCGCAGCGCAGCAGAGCAACCAATACCGACCAGGACAACACGTATTCCCGTCACGCGCATACCGCCCGCGCAGGCGAGAATAAGCACGCCTGAGAGGAGACCACCGAGCAACGCTCCGAAGCCAGTGACGGCCGGACTCGCCCCCAGCACAATAATCGCTATGAGCGCGCCGGTCGCGCACCCCGTCGAAAGCCCGACAATATCGGGGCTACCCAGAGGATTACCCGAGATCGTCTGGAAGATACGCCCCGAAATGCCGAGCGCGCACCCGACCGCGACAGCGGCCAGCATCCGCGGCAGCCGCACAGACTGAACAAAGTAGACACCGAGGAAATCATCTCGAGGCCCGCCATCACCCAGCAGGCGTCGGAAGGAATCCCCAGCACTGAGCCCATAGTCGCCGAGTGTCAGCGAATAGATGCACAAGCCGATCAGAAGAAGGAGGCCGATGATGACTACCGCCGCGCTACGTCGATGGATGCGCACGGAGAAACCCGCTCTCGACACAGTGGTGTACCGGTGGCTTTCTCGCGTCACGACATGCCCCTTCCACGCGCACCGATAATGAAGAAGGGGGCGCCGATCAGGGCTACAACGACGCCAACGGGCACCTCGGAAGGCGCGAGGACGAGACGCGACGCAATATCTGCAATGCACACCCACACAGCGCCCGAAACCGTCGACCAGATCGCGATCGCGCCCTGCCTCGCCCCCACAACGCGTCGGACCATGAGCGGCACCGCGAGGCCGACGAATGTCAGCGGACCGCCCAGCGCCGTCGCTCCACCCGCGAGAGCCGTCACCGCAAGAACTCCCAGTGCCCGAATGAGCCGCACGCGCACACCAAGACTCACGGCGGCATCCTCACCGATGGTGAGAACGCCGAGAGCTGACGAGATCAGAGCTGCGAGGACGCAGCCGCACAGGATAACGACTCCCGCAGCGGCCACGGAGCCCATATCGACTCCTTCCAACGAGCCGGATGCCCAGTAGCGGAACTCGTTGAATGCGAATTGATTCGCCGTCAACACTGCCTGCGTGAGGGATGCAAGAGCCGCAGATACGGCGATGCCCGCAAGAGCCAGCCGAGAACGCGATCCGCCACCGCGCCCCGAAATAGCAAACACGAGCGCCGCGGCCACACCGGCACCAACGAGGGAAGCACCGAGCGTCCCCGCACGCGTCACGACTCCGGAGATGGCCGTCACGGAGACAACGACGAACGCCGCACCTGCGTTAATGCCGAGCACGCCGGGGTCGGCGAGCGGATTGCGGGTCATCGCCTGCATGATGGAGCCCGCCAAACCGAGCGCACCGCCGATCATGAGCGCGGCGATCGTGCGCGGCACGCGCAGCTGGGTGACCACCTGAGCGTCCTGACTCGCCCCACCACGAACCAGAGCATCCCACACAACATCGGGAGCAATGGAACGGGAACCGAGGGCGAGCGAGGCCATCGCAACGAGGACAAGCACCAGCGTCGCCACTGCACAAGCAATGGCGACGCTGGCGATACGATGTGTCGTCATGTCAGGTCAGCGACCCGCATCGTCCGACCATCAGGCTCAGGAAGCCGGGACGAACTGGGCCTCGATGCTCGAGACGATGCCGTCCATCAGGAGGTAGCCGCCGGTCGAGGTCCATAGGGAACCGTCGACGGGGATGACGTGGTTCGCCTTGACGGCACCGAGAGAGTCAAAACCAACGGTATTCTTCGCCTCTTCGAGGGCTGCGGCAGAAGCCTCAACACCCGTGTTGCCACCGGCGGACGGGTTGTTCACCGAAGACTTGCCAAGCGTGCCAAAGAAGATCCAGTCCGCATCGATCTGGTCGATGTTCTCCAGGGAGACGGGCTCAGAGTGGCCCTCGCCGTCACGGTCCTGGTTCGCGGGGCGCTTCATGCCGAGTGCGGTCAGAGCCTGTCCAGCGGGGAGCTCCTTGAGGATCAGGCCCGCGCTATCGCCCTGCCAACGCACGACCGAGTACGTCTGATCGAGGTAACCGGCGTCCTTCAGACGGGCGCTCACCGATGCGACATGCTGGTCGAACTCCGCGAGCTTGGTCTCGGCCTGGTCGGCCAGACCCAGCGCATCCGCGGTAAGCGCGAAGGTCTGCCGCCAGTCACCACCGGACTGAGTGGTGAAGAAGACGGGCGCGATCTGAGAAAGCGCAGTCAGGGTTTCCGTGTCGTTGTTCTTCACAGAGGTGCCGTCGACGAGGATCAGATCGGGGTGCGCTGCACCGATAGCCTCAAGGTTGGGCGTGCCGATCGATCCAAGGATCGGGATATCTCCCGCACGATCGATCAGGTAGTTCGGGACGGTCTGCTGGCCGCGGCCGGACACGACACCAATCGGGGTAACACCGAGGGCGAGCGCATTATCGGTCGTCGGCTCGGAGAGCGTCACGACGCGGCTCGGGTGCGACGGCAGGGTCACCTCCTGGCCGGATGCGTCGGTAACAGTGCGCGTCTCGGACATCGCAGAGGCCTCGGGGGACGAGGCCGGGGTGGGCTGGGTGGACGAGCAGGCTCCCAGGGCGAGAGCGCTCACAGCGATGCCAACGATGGCGCTGATTCGCGTCGACAGGTGCACAAGTGCCTCAATTCAGTCGATCTATTAAGGGCAAAGGTAAGCCTAACCTATAGGGAGCATGGCGACCCAGTCTGTTTCGTCACTGGTCAGTATGTGAGAGCACGCCACTCATCGAGTGCACGAATCAGCCCTTCCCGCCACCAAGCAACATCATGCCCGCTGCGGTAATGATCCAATTCCACATGGGCTCCCAGGCTCCGCAGAAGCTCCGCACAGTCATCAACGACCGGGCGCATCGTCTGCTCCAGAGTCCCGACCTGCAGGCGTAGCGTCACTCCGGGATGGGGTGCCGCCACCCCAGAGCGCAGGTCTCGCATCAACGTCCCCTCGCCCATGCCTCGCGCAGCCCCACCCCACCACAGGGACGGCGATTGGGCGACGATCTCGTCGACGGGCAGATCCTGTCGTAAGCCAACCTCCAGCGCGGCGAGGCCACCGTAGGATTGGCCGGCGACCATCACGGGACCTGCCCCGGCCTCGTCACACACTGCCTGAAGCAGAGCAGCAACACGATCCGCATCCGTCAGCTCCGCCTCACGCTGCGCACAAGCACCCGCATCGATGGTGACCACACGCAGCCCGGGATAGCGGCGGGTCAGCCAGCCCACACCGTTGGTTCGCCAGATCTCACCGTCGAAGAGAATCAGGGTGCAGGTTGGCACGCTCTCACCGTCATATGTCACGACGCGACGTCCGCCTGCCATCCCCAACCGCGCGGCGATCGCCTCACCGATCTCGACCTCTCGCACCGCCCGCATCTGGGCGTCGGACAGATCTCGCGACGGCCACACCACTGCCACATCGGGGCCAACAAAGAGCGAAGCCCGCTGCCCACGGCCATTGACGAGGGTCAGAGGATTGGCCGCGTCGGGGCGAGCGCTCTCAACAAACCGAAGCCATTGCCCCATGTCCGTCACGACGCTGACGCACACCTCCGACGACTCCACGATCGCCTGCTGGTAGCTGATGATCGCGTCAGCGGGAAGCGCACACACGAGCGCGTGAGCATTGCCGTCGTCCGCGCCCGCACCCATGCGAAACTCGTCAAGGTGCTCGCACGCGCGATCCGTAACCGTGTTCAAGATGACGTAGCAATCAGCGGCGGCCTCGTCTGCGGATTGGAAGGTCACACGAACGGCGTCAACCCCATCAACGATAAGGCGCTGGCCAACAATCGGGAGCGCATCGGTATCGCGATAGATCCCGTCTCTTGTCTCTTGGCGCAACAGGCAAAAACCCGTGCGCGAAAAAGTCGATGCGTCGAATGCCACGCGTTCAGTCGAACAGCGAAATATCGCCAGCGCCAACACGAGCGACGACCGCATCTCCGCCCGCGAAGTCGATGACCGTGGTCGGCTGCGCCACGCCGACGGGTCCCACCACGACGAGATCAACCTGGTGCCCGATGCGCTCATCGACATCGAAACCATCTGTGAGGGGCTCATCCTCGCCGGGCATAATGAGCGTCGAACACGCCAGGGGCTCGCCAAGCGCCTCAACGATCGCCTGAGTGATGACGTGATCGGGGATGCGCACGCCCACCGTGTGCTTCTTCTTGTTCAGCATGATGCGCGGAACCTCTTTAGTCCCCCGCAGGATGAATGTGTAGGGACCGGGCGTGAGCGCCTTCATGGTGCGGAACTCGTGGTTGTCAATAATCACAAGCTCGCCCAGCTGCGCAAACGAGTGACACAGCAACGAGAAGTTATGTTTGTCATCAAGCTTACGGATCGAGCGGATCGTATCCATGCCCGCCTTGTTGCCAGCCTTCGTCGCGATCGCATAGCCGGAGTCAGTGGGCAGCGCAATCGTGCCGCCGCGCTCCAGCAGATCAACGACCGTGTTGACCAAACGTGCCTGCGGATTAACCGGGTGCATCTCGACGTACGACATACCCCTATTGTGCACGAAACCCCCACCGGTCGGTGACCAATGGGGGTTCCGTGGACAAGGTCACGGCGCGAGAATCACTTCTCGGATCCCTCGGATGCTTCCTCGCCGCGCTTCTTCGGCTTCGCATCGACGCCGGCTTCCTTACGCTGCGCGGGCGTAATCGGCGCCGGAGCCTCGGTCAGCGGGTCGAAGCCACCGCCGGACTTCGGGAAGGCGATGACGTCGCGGATCGACTCGGACTTCGTCAGCAGCGAGACGATGCGGTCCCAGCCGAAGGCCACGCCGCCGTGCGGCGGAGCGCCGAACTTGAAGGCATCGAGCAGGAAGCCGAACTGCGCCTGAGCTTCCTCCTCGCCGATACCCATCACGTTGAACACGCGGTTCTGGATGTCGCGGCGGTGAATACGGATCGAACCGCCGCCGATCTCGTTGCCGTTGCAGACGATGTCGTAGGCGTAGGCCAGCGCATGACCCGGATCCTTGTCGAAGGAGTCGATCCACTCGGGCTTGGGCGAGGTAAACGCGTGGTGGACAGCCGTCCAGGCGCTGTGGCCCAGTGCCACGTCGCCCTCGGCCTCGGCATCACCGGTGGGCTTGAAGAGCGGCGCGTCGACAACCCAGGTGAACGCCCAGGCGTCGGGGTCAATGAGGTTGCAGCGCTTGCCAATCTCGAGGCGAGCAGCGCCAAGCAGCTCACGCGACGGGGTCGGCTTGCCAGCGGCGAAGAAGATGCAGTCACCAGGCTGTGCTCCGGTGGCGGCAGCAAGGCCCTCACGCTCGGCCTCGGTGATGTTCTTAGCAACCGGGCCGCCCAGCGTGCCGTCCTCGGCGACCGTGACGTAGGCCAGACCCTTGGCGCCGCGCGCCTTGGCCCATTCCTGCCACTTGTCGAACGTTCGGCGCGGCTGCGAGCCACCACCGGGCATGACGACGGCGCCAACGTAGGGAGCCTGGAACACGCGGAAGGTCGTGTCCTTGAAGTAATCGGTGAGCTCGGTCAGCTCGAGGCCGAAGCGCAGATCGGGCTTGTCCGAACCGTAGCGCTCCATCGCATCCTTGTACGTCATGCGTGGAATCGGCGTGGACAGGTCGTAGCCGATCAGGGCCCACACGTTCTTCAGGACGTCCTCGGCGACCTCGATAACGTCGTCCTGGTCCACGAAGCTCATCTCGATATCGAGCTGGGTGAACTCGGGCTGACGGTCGGCGCGGAAATCCTCGTCACGGTAGCAGCGAGCAATCTGGAAGTAACGTTCCATGCCGGCCACCATGAGCAGCTGCTTGAAGAGCTGAGGCGACTGCGGCAGGGCGTACCACGAACCCGGCGAGAGGCGCGCGGGCACAATGAAGTCGCGGGCGCCTTCGGGGGTCGAACGGGTCAGGGTCGGGGTCTCGATCTCGACGAAGTCACGGGCGTAGAGCGCCTCGCGCGCGGCACGCGACACCTTCGAGCGCAGGCGGATCGCGTACTGCTCTGGCTCGCGACGCAGGTCGAGGTAGCGGTACTTCAGACGCGTTTCCTCGCCGACGTTGCCGGAATCTTCAGCATTGGAGGACACCTGGAACGGCAGGGGCGCGCTGGTGTTCAGGATTTCGATGTCGTCACCCATGACCTCAATGGCGCCGGTGGCCAGGTGCGGGTTCTCATTGCCCTCGGGGCGGGCACAGACCTCGCCGGTGACCTTCAGGACGAACTCGGAGCGCAGCTCGTGCGCGACACGCTCGTCACGGACGACAACCTGGGCAATGCCCGATGCATCGCGCAGATCGATGAACGCAACGCCACCGTGGTCACGACGACGATCCACCCAACCGGTGAGCGTCACGGTCTGACCGACCAGGTCGGTGCCGAGGGTTCCAATGTTGTGAGTGCGAAGCACTGTGATTCCTTTCGTTCTTACCATCCGCGAGACAGGCGGCGGCGGTGTCATTGTACGCCTGCCCGCCCAATAGTCGCTTGTGCCGCGAGTAGGATAGTCACCATGCCCGCCGATGCTTCCACCTCTTCCTCCGCTCATGTTTCCTGGACTCCGGCCGAAATCGGATTGGCTATCGGATCGGTTCTGCTCATCACACTCGTGGCCTTCGAGGAGCTCGCGGCAACCACGATCATGCCCGCAGTCGTTGCTTCTTTTGACGCCGCGGCGTGGTATCCGATCGCTTCGGGTGCGGCATTGGCGACTCAGCTCAGCGCCACGGTGGTCGCGGGAGCCCTGGCAGACTGGAAGGGACCGCGTGTGGTGTTGCTCTCGGGTCTGGCCTTGTTCGCCGTTGGCCTGGTGGTGTGCGCCGCAGGTTCGCACGTGACGATCTTCGTCATCGGACGAGCTCTCCAGGGACTGGGAGGCGGTCTGCTCATCGTTCCGCTCTACGTTCTCGTCGGAGCGGTTGCGTCTGCACGTCATCGCCCATCATTCTTCGCGTCGTTCTCCTTGGCGTGGGTCCTGCCGTCTCTGGTTGGCCCCGCGATCGCAGGACACGTCACCGAAGTCTGGGGATGGCGTTACGTCTTCGGTGTTGTCCCCCTGTTCGTTGCGATCGCTGCTGTGCCCATCGCCTACGTTCTACGTTCCCTGCCGACTGCCCAAGGACAGCGCTCCCCTGTCCTTGCGGCGCTCTCGCGTGACGCCGGTTTGGTGGGAGTCGGCGTCATGGCGCTCCAGCTCGCGGGTGCGCTTCCCTCGCGACTGGCCCAGTTCGCAGTCTTCGCCCTCGGCGCGGTCATCACGGTCTGGGCTCTGCCCCGCCTTCTGCCGCGAGGAACCTTTGCGTCCCGCCGCGGCATGCCGTCGGCGATTCTCGCGAGGCTCAGCGCGATGGCTTCCCAGGTGGGTCTCGCCGTCATGATTCCGCTCATCCTTCAGCGCGTGCACGGATGGTCCGAGGCCTCTTCTGCCTGGTGGGTCACCCTCGGATCGATCACATGGGCCATCGGCGCGGTCGGCCAAGCGCGCGTTCACGATCCGCAGCTGCGACGCCAACTCCCGGTCGTCGGCGGCGCAATGATGGCGGTCGGAGCGGTCCCCGTGGGTGCTCTGCTTCTTCCATCAATTCCGGTGTGGGTGGCCCTCGTCGGCTGGCTTCTCGTCGGCCTGGGCGTCGGTCTCGTTCACGCACCCTTGTCGGTCATGGCGCTCGAGGTGACGCCCGAGGCCAAGCACGGGCGTGTCGCATCGTGGCTACAGGTCGCTGATTCAGCAGGACCCGCACTCGAACTCGCCCTCGTCTCAGTGGCCATGAGCGCGTGGGCCGCCACCGCCACGGTGGGCGGGGCGGCCTACGCTCCCTACTGGGTGATTGCTACTGTGCTCGCTGTCCTCACCGTGGTTGCGGTGAGTCGGCTGCGTCTCGCATGGGAACGCTCCACGTCCGGCGAAGCGAGCGGTCAGTCGTCGTAGCGACGCTTGCCGAAGTGGCGGCGTCCGCCCTCGCGGCCGCCGTCGCGTTCCCAGCCTCCATCTCGGCCATCGCGTTCACGACGCGCACGCTTGATGTCTTTCTCCCAGCGCTCGGAGCGAACACTGCGACGAGGACGCGACCCATCGCCTTTTTCGAAGCGGTGCGGACGCTTCTCGTCGCGGTCCCCAAAACGTCCCTCGCGCTCGCCATAGCCACCGCGGCCTCGATTGTCGCGATCGTAGTCGCGACGTTCACGGCGCTCGAAACCATCGCGGTCACCATGGTTGCGCCCGCCGGGTCCCTCGTCCACGCGGATACGCAGCTGACGGCCCGACACGTATCCCTTGGAGATACGGGACAGCTGCTCGCCGGAGAGGTCCGCGGTGATGTCGACCAGCGAGAAAGTCGGGTAGATCTCAATGTTCCCGATGTCGCGGCCGTCGATGCCACCCTCGCCCGCAATCGCGCCGACGATGGAACCGGGCTTCACGCGGTCCTTCTTGCCGACCTCGATGCGGTAACGCGTACCGGAGCCGGGGGCGGGGCGGCCGCCGCCACGACGACGAGCACCGTTCGCGCCGCCCTTGATCGGTCGGTCCTTATCGCGGCCGGCCTCGAAAGTAGCGCCGACGAACTCACCGGACTCATCCAGGCGTTCTTCACGGCGGATCTTTCCGCTCCCTCGGCGGTCCTTCTCAACTCGCGGCGCCGGACCCTCGTCTCCGACAGCCGTCGCCATCAGCGCCGCAGCGACGTCTTCGACGGAGACCTCATCGCCGAGTTCGGCCAGCAGGCGCTTGTACATCTCGAGACGGCCGCGCTCAATGCGGGCAGACAGGCCCTCGAGCAGGCGGCTGGCGCGGAACTCGGAGACGGCTGCAGGTGAGGGAATCTCAACCTCTTCCATCTCGGTGCCCGTCAGCTTCTCGATGCGGCGCAGGCGGCCGTGCTCACGCGGAGTGAAGAACGTGAGCGCTCGGCCTTCACGACCCGCACGGCCAGTGCGGCCGATGCGATGCACGTAGGCCTCGGGCTCGCGAGGAACATCGAAGTTAACGACAAGTGAGATTCGTTCGACGTCGAGGCCTCGGGCAGCCACGTCGGTCGCAACCAGCACGTCCAGGGAACCGTTCTTCAGACGCTCGACCATGCGCTCGCGCTCGGTCTGAGCGACGTCACCGGAAATGCCAGCCGCGCGGAATCCACGACCCGAGAGCTCCAGTGAGACCTCTTCAACGTCGGCGCGGGTGCGCACGAACACGATGGCGGCGTCGGCCTCCTCCTGGCCTTCCTTGATGTGCTGAGCGCGGGTGGCCAGCACGCGAGAAAGCGCCCCGATCTTGTGCTTGTAGGGCACAACCGCGTAAGTCTGGTGGATCGTATCCACCGTGGAGGACTCGGTCGACACCGCGACCTTCACCGGATCCTTCAGGTGCTCACGCGCAACCTTCTCAATCGCTGCGGGCATCGTCGCACTAAAAAGCGCGGTCAGGCGATCATCGGGAGCGCTCGACGCGATTGTCTCAACGTCCTCGGCGAATCCCATGCGCAGCATCTCGTCGGCCTCGTCGAGAACCAGCATGCGCACGTTCGACAGGTCGAGCGCGCCTTTCTCAATGAGGTCGATGACGCGACCCGGCGTGCCGACAACGACCTGCGCGCCGCGCTTCAGCGCACCAATCTGGGGGCCGTAGGGCGAGCCGCCGTACACGGGCACAACATCAAGGCGGGCTGTGCGCGCCGCAAAGTCCTCGATCGCTTGGGCGCTCTGCATCGCAAGTTCACGGGTGGGTGCCAGAACGAGAGCCTGCACGTCGCGCTCGTCGGCGTCAACAATCGCCAGCAGCGGCAGGCCAAAGGCCGCGGTCTTACCGGTGCCGGTCTGGGCGATGCCGACGACGTCGCGCAGCTCAAGGAGCGGCGGGATGGCGGCAGCCTGAATCGGCGTGGGGACGCGGAATCCCATGTCGGTCACCGCAGCGAGAATCTCCTCGGGCAGACCGAGGCTCGCAAAAGTGACAGCGTCTCCTTCCGGCTCCGCGGTTGAGTCGTCGTGCATGTCCTGATCGGTGCCGTCAACGAGGTCACGATCCTCGTCTGCATCAAAAATATCGTCACGCTCGTCGCGGGCGCGTTCCGTGTAATCCTCTGAGGGCATAGTCGTTCCTTGCCTGTTGCATGTGGGTAGCAAAACCATCGGGCGGGCCATCTCGGCTCCTCAGCGCGGCCTCACCCATAACAACAAACCCCGCATCCCGCGGGCACCATAACAAGGGGCAGCGCCTCATCGCTACGTTCAGCTTACTCGCCATACACGCGCCACGGAGCGCGTGGTCGGCCAATTCACTGTTCCGCTGACGTCGCACCGTGACGAGCAACGCATCGTTCACAGGCGCAGACGCACAATATAGGAGGCGATTGTCACCTGTCGATTATCTTCGGCACGCACTGGTGCCACGACCGCACGCTCCACCTCGTCGCGGCACAGCCCCCTCAGATCACGCATAACTGCACGTCGCCGACGACCCGCAGCCCACCGAGACACTCCCCGATTGATACCTGCGAGAATCACAGTCGCGAGAAGGGAAAGGCCGACGAGCGCCGTCGGTGCTGGAACAGGGCCGAGTGCCGGAACACGCCAGTCGATGAGGACGGCGCGCCCCAGGTGAACAAGGCCGATCCATGCAGCGCCGACGAGACACACGACCCAGGCCAACGCCTGTATCCCGCCCAAGAGACGACTCGTCGAAGGAGCGCCCGTCGCCACCTGCATATTGTCGGAGACCTCACGGTGGGCAACAGCTGGGACATCGCGCGCCCCCTCCAGTGCCCGCTCCATCAGCCGAGCGCGCCATGGTGAGGGACGCCCAGAAGAGCGCTGCGCAACTTCGCGTCGCACGGCATTGACAAAAGCAGCCTCATCCGACGGGGAGCGCGTCGGCAGCGTCGGCGTCGTCGCCCCCTCAGATCGGGACTCCTCATCCAGGTGGAGCCGACGCAACGGATCAGCGCCCAGACGCGCAACCCAGCGAAGCGGGAGCCAGCCACCCGCTCGCCGCCCCGCACGCACCGTGGAAGCCGCCACGGCCTCGGCGATGATCGGCGCACCGGCCAGGTCGGCGGCGGAGGAGGAAAGGTCCGATGCCATGCCATCCGTCTCAATGCCGCGGATGGTTCCGTCAATCCCCACTGCATCTCGAATCAGCACCGCGGCCTCACGCAGAGCCTGACGGGACCGAGACGCCTGGCGCGACACGCGTTCCGCTTCCTTGGACAGATGCTTGACGAGCGTCTGCACCCCTTCGCCAGTCGTTGACGAAACAGACACAACGGTTGCGTCTTTCATTCCCCGCTCGGACAGGAGACGACGCAGGTCTCGCTCGATCGAATCACGCTCGGCGGCGACGACGGTATCGATGTGCGTCAGTACGACGGTCACCGAGGCATGGGAGGAGTGCAGGCGGGCGAGCCACTCGTCGTGAAGCCTTGCATCCGCATATTTCTGGGGGTTGACGACAACCACAAGGGCGTCAACGCGCGAGGCGAGGCGCTCCGCAATCTCCGCATGGCTACTCTCAACCGAGTCAATATCCGGCATGTCAATAACAACCGTGTCTCCCGGCAGGCCGCGAGGGGCCTCGACCCACCGCGCGACTCCCAGCCACCCCAGGAGGTCACGGGGCGCGCGGCCGACGGGCAGAACAGCGCACGGCTCGTTTGTCGTCGGGCGTCGAACGCCGGCGGTCACGACCTCTCCCCCGCTCATAGCGTTCACCAGCGACGACTTACCGGCACCGGTCCCACCCAGCATGCCAATCACGCACCACGTCGGATCAATCTCGCTGCGCTCCGAAGTTATGTCGATCAACTGACGAATCTGGGACAGCGTCGCCTCATTGATGTCCGGGGATGCCAGGGTGCATATCCGGTCAAGTTCCGAGGCAGCGGAGGCGACCGTACCCTTCGAACGCATCATGCCAGAGCCTCCCGCGCATCCGCTAGTGCCTGCTCCAGCGCACTCAGACACGCCCCCTCGTCGGAGCGATCCAGCAGCGCGCAAACGGGTGCCACAACATCCGTCAGAGAAGTGAGCGCAAGCCGCTCCAGCGCGTCGCGCGCCTGCGCGGCGAGAGAACGAACGGTGCGCTCACCGAAATAAGACTCCAGAACTGTCTGAGACAGCGCCGCCGACGCGCCAGCGACACCGACCTCGAGGCCGGTCAAGCCCCCCGTCATCGCAAACACGCTCACCATCAGAGACACCGTCACGACGTTGATTCCACCGGCGAGAAGCCGACCACTCACGTGCGAGGATTCAGCCTGGCTACGAATGATCTGCGTGACCTCGGCGGTCCATTCCTGTGCAGTGCGGCGCGCACGCTCAGATGCCTCATCCGCGTTCAAGAGAGGCTCCAGCGCGGGGCTAGGTCCGAGGACCGGCCGAGCAGTACGCAACGCATCTGCCCACGCCTGGTGATACTGGTCAGCCAAGCGAGCCGCCAAACCGCCCGTCAGGTCACGCTGCACCTGAATGTCCGGGGCTGCCTCACCGCGCAGCGCGCCCATGACGCGAGCGCTCACACCCGACACGAAACGGGAAATCGTGCGCGTCATATCCCACGAGCCGAGCACCTCGGCAATACGCGCGCTCACTTCGCCGCGCAAGACGTCATCACTCGACGTGGACGCGACCTCTCGCGCACGCGAAGCGACGAGGTGCTCGACACCATCAGCAGCTTGCTCAAACGCACGATGACGCGCACGGGCTCCATCGAGGGCACGCACAGATTCCGCGAGGGACGAGGAGACCGCCCCAGCGAGCGAGCGGCGGATGATGGCAGCGCGCTCCGCAGCGTCTCGACCAATCGATTCCAAGAAAGAACCGATAGGAGCAACCGCATCGACCGGCAGTCGCCCATCCGTGAGCGGCTGCTCGTCAATCGTCATAATCGGCACATCGCCCAGACCGCGGCGCTGCGCGAGCCCCGCTAGGTCCGCACGAATCTCACCCGCTGCCCCGGCTGGCACTCGGTTGAGAACAATCGCGACACGCAAGCCACGGCTGGCGGCATCCTCCAGGTGCTTCCACGCGACTGCGTCAGCGTAGCGCGCTGCGCTCGTCACAAACACCCACAGGTCAGCACCGTCAAGAAGCTCCGCTGCAAGACGACGATTGCCCTCCTCCACCGAGTCAATATCGGGCGCGTCCAAGATACCCACGCCCGGCCATACCTTGTCATCGACGGTGATCGTGACTGCATCGAGGCTGTCTCCCCCGACGCCGACGTGTTTCGCCAGACGCGGCAGTACGCGATCCGACATGAACCATGCGCGCGATGACTGCGCGCACACGAGGACAGGACGACGGGTCGTCGGACGTACCGCGCCAGTACGACTCACGTTACGTCCCAGTAGCGAATTCACGAGCGTGGACTTACCCGACCCCGTCGAGCCTCCGACAACGATCAACAGCGGCGCGTCGGCGTCCTCAAGCCGAGGCAGAACGACGTCCTGCAGACGGCGCAGCGCACGCTGCGCATCACTACGGCTCCCCTGGGGCATCGCCTCCAGGGACTGCTCGAGGGCACCCGCCCACGAGCGGGCTGCCTCCACCGACGTGAGCGGCACTCAGTCCGTCACTTTCTCGACCGAGGGGACCGCATCCGCTGCGGGGATCATCCAGGTTGCGGGATCAGCTTCCACCTGCTCGCCGCTGCGGATGTCCTTCACTGTGTCCGCTTCACCCTCACCGCCGGGGAACCACACGAATGGAATGCCACGCTTATCAGCGAACTTGATCTGCTTGCCGAACTTCGCGGCGCTCGGTGCAACGTCCGTAGAAATACCGCGCGCACGCAGCACAGCCGCAATCGCCTCGGAACGCTCACGCTGGTCATCGGTGATAACCGCGACGACAACGGCCGTGGGCACCTTCCGAGAAGCCTTCACCATCGGCGCCGAAATCATTCGAGACACGAGCCGCGAGACGCCAATCGACAGGCCAACACCCGGATACGTGCGCTTACCGTCCTTTGCAAGGGAGTCGTAGCGGCCACCCGAGCAGATCGAACCCAGGTCCTCGTGCCCTTCGATTTCAGACTCGTAGACGCTACCCGTGTAATAGTCAAGGCCGCGTGCGATCTTCAGGTCTGCGACGACTGCGCCAGGCATCCGCTTATTCGCAGTGTCCAGCAGCTCGGTCAGCTCACGCAGCCCCTCTTCGAGCAGCTCGCCGCCCACGCCAAGGCCAGTGAGGCGATCCCGGATCTCAGCCGGGTCCGACGTGCGAATCTGCGCCATCTGAAGCAGAACGTTCGCCTGATCACCGTCGATAGCCGACTGAGCGAGCTCGACTGCCACGCCCTCCGGGCCGATCTTGTCGATCTTGTCGAGACCACGCAGGGCGGCCTCAACGTCGGTAACGCCCAGAGACTCACACACGCCCTGAACAACCTTGCGGTTGTTGACGAGCACGCGCACCGGCGGGATCGGCAGATTGTTCAGGGCCTGCGCCATCACCAGCGGCAGATCGACCTCAAAGTGGAAGGGCAGCTCTCCGTTGCCCACGACGTCAATATCCGCCTGCGTGAATTCACGGAAGCGACCGTCCTGAGGACGCTCGCCGCGCCAAACCTTCTGGATCTGATAGCGCTTGAACGGGAAGTCCAGTTCGTTCGCGTTCTCCACCACGTAGCGGGCGAAAGGAACGGTCAGATCGAAGTGCAGACCCATCCCCTTATCCTTGGGAGCACGTCCGCCGGACGCGGCGGCTTTCAACGCCTGCAGTCGATCCAGAACGTAAATCTCCTTAGAGGTCTCGCCCTTGGCTTCCAGCTGTTCCAGGGTCTCGACCGCCCGGGTTTCAATACCCGCAAACCCGTGCAGTTCAAACACGCGCCGCAGCTCGTCAAGAACATGCATCTCGATGATGCGCCCTTCGGGGAGCCATTCGGGGAAACCTGACAGGGACGTGCGAGCCATGAAGCTTTCTTTCTGTGAGGGAGGAGGCGTTAACCGATACGGCGTGCGCGAATCAGATATTGATTCGAGGTTATCTCATCCGCCAGCGTCGTGGCCGGACCGTGTCCGGGGACGAGAACCGTGCGCGGGTCAAGAGCGTTGGAAATCGTACGCAGCGAATGACGCATTTGTGTTTCATCACCACCGGGTAGATCCGTGCGTCCGACGCTGTCTTTGAAAAGAACGTCGGCGCTCAACGCCCACGGAACTGGCTCACCCGAGGAGTAGAAGGACTGGTTATTCACGCGAATATCCAGCGGGCTCTCGCCCAGAAAGACTGCTGAACCCTCGGTGTGACCGGGAGCCGGGACCATACGCAGCCACACGTCAGGTACCGCTTCGAAGGAGTCGGTGGGCGCTTCACGCAAGTGCACGGGCCTCACCCACTCACCGACGAAGTCCGGCAGCGGCATGGGAAGAAACGAGGCCGGGTCATCCATGCGGTACATGTCAGGGCCCGGCAGGTAGACCGGCACGCTCGAACCATCTGGTCCCCACGAGGACACAGCAGCGGCGTCCCAGACGTGGTCGGGATGACCGTGGGTGAGCAGGACCGCACCAACACTCACGCCCTCACGTTCAAGGACCTCACGGATCAGTTGCTGGATACCGGCCGACGGATCGACGACAAGGGCTGTGCCCGCCCCGGAAGGGACGAGCACCAGCCCATTCGCCGCGTAGAAAGGCGACGGAATAACGTGAAGACGCATGTCACTCCATGGACGAGGAGATCTGTTCGAGCCACGACCGCTTGGTCTCAAGGGCTTCGCGAACGCTCTGCGCCGCCTTCTCGTCACCCTTGGCCTCGGCCTCGGACAGGGAACGCTCGAGCTGAGCGATCTGTTCCTCAAGCTGACCAACCATGCCTGCCGCACGAGCGCGGGTCTCCGGATTCGTGCGACGCCATTCCTTCTCTTCCGCTTCACGGACGGCGGCCTCGACGGCGCGCAGGCGGCCCTCGATGCGGTGCAGGTCGGAAGAAGGCACGCGGCCCACCTCTTCCCAACGGTCCTGAATCTGACGCAACTGGGCCTTGGCGCGTTCAATGTCGGTCACCGGCAGGATCGCCTCAGCATCCACGAGGATCGCTTCCTTGGCCGCGAGGTTCTCACGGTACTGCGCGTCCGTGGCCTCATCCTTGGCGCGACGGGCATCGAAGAAGACCTGCTGAGCGGCACGGAAGCGCGCCCACAGCGCATCGTCTTCCTTGCGGGACGCGCGCGGGGCAGCCTTCCAACGGTTCATGAGCTCGCGGTAGGCACCGGAGGTACGCGACCAGTCCTCGGACGAGGACAGGGCCTCGGCCTCAGCGATCAGCGCTTCCTTCACGCGCTTGGCTTCGGACTGCGCCTGGTCAAGCTGCGAGAAGAACTGACGACGGTGACGGTCGAACTGGGTACGCGCGGAAGAGAAGCGCTTCCAGAGCTCGTCCTCCACAGCCTTCTCCAGGCGGGGGCCACGGCGCTGAAGGGTCTTCCACTCTTCCAGCAGGTCACGCAGCGTTTGCCCGGACTGCTTCCAGTGCGTCTTCGCAGTATCCTGCGCGACAATCGCCTCGGCGCGCTCAACGACCGAGGTGCGCTCGGCAAGAGCCTGGGCCTTGGCTGCCTTGCGCTCTTCGCGAGCGACCTCCTTGCGTTCCTCGGCTGCCTTCTCGACGGCAGCAACGCGCTCACGCAGCGCCGGGATGTCACCGATAACGTTGGGAGAGGCGACCTGCTCTCGCAGCGTCGCGAGCGTCTGGTCAATGTCGCGCGGGCTCAGGCTCGCCAACCGATCCTCGAAGAGCTTAATCGTCGCCTCAAGGTCGGCGTAACGGCGCTCATAGAGAGCGTAGGGAGAAGCGGGAATACCCTCGGGGAAACCGCCAATGACGCGTTCCTCGTCTCCATCCTTGACATAGACGGTCCCATCCTCGCCGATGCGGGCGAAGGGATGCTCAGGCACCTCGGACACTGTTATCGTCGTCGAGGAAGCGACCTCCTCCGGCGTTGAGGGAGCAGCTTCAGGAGCGTTTTCGTTATTCGGAATCGGCGTCGTGGTCACGATATTCCTTCTGAGACGAGGGCTTACGCCCGGCGCGGGTGTGTGCCGATGTGACACACACATCTAGTGTGTCACATCTAACGACAAGGGGAAAGCGAATCGCCGGAAAAGGGGACGGATGTAACACCCATTTTCCGCTCATCAACGCAGGCCACCCCCGCCTCGTCTATGTGTCAGCACCAATGCGCACTGCCTCGAAGACACCGTCAACCCGACGCAGGGCGGACAGAACCGCACTGAGATGGCCAAGATCAGCCAGCTCGAAGGAAAAGTTGCCCGACGCGACCTGATCCCCGTCGGTCTTCAGCGCAGCAGCGAGAATGTTGACGCGGTAGTCGGACAGGACACGCGTCAGATCGGACAGCAGGCCGCCGCGATCGAGCGCACGCACCTCAATCTGCACCCGGAAAGGAGCCCCAAGCCCCTTCTCGTTCCACGAAACATCAACGAAACGCTCAGGCTGCAGCTGTCCCAAACGCACCGCGTTCGCGCACGTGGAGCGGTGCACCGAAACCCCTTGGCCGCGGGTAATGAATCCGACGATGTCATCCCCGGGAACAGGAGTACAGCACTTGGCGAGCTTAACCCAGATGTCGTTGGGACTCAGCCCAGCCACTGTAATCGCCGCATCACCGCTATGCTCCGAGCGAGGCTTCTGCGAGCCCGGCGTCACTCCCTCAGCAAGCGTCTCCTCTGTACCGTCTCCCCCACCCAGGTTATCGACGAGCCGGGTCACAACGTTTTGTGCGGAAATATGCCCTTCACCAACGGCGGCGTACAGGCCAGACACATCCGGGTACCCGAACGACGTCGCCACCGACAGAATCGAGTCGTGGTTCATCAGGCGCTGGAGGGGCAGGTTCTGCTTGCGCATCGTGCGCGCCAACGCTTCCTTACCAGCTTCGATGGCTTCCTCGCGGCGTTCCTTCGAGAACCACGCCTTAATCTTGGAGCGCGCACGCGGGGACGCAACAAAAGCGAGCCAATCGCGAGACGGGCCCGACTTATCCGACTTCGACGTGACGACCTCGACCGTCTCACCCGACTCAAGGCGCGTGTCAAGCGAAACCAGACGACCGTTCACCTTCGCACCCACGGTGCGGTGCCCGACCTCCGTGTGCACGGCATAGGCGAAATCAACGGGAGTTGCGCGCGCCGGCAGGACGATGACCTGTCCCTTCGGGGTAAACACGTAGACCTCGTCGCCGGCGATCTCATAGCGCAGCGAATCCAGGAACTCCTCGGGGTCTCCTGTCTCCCGTTCCATCTCGACCAGGGCACGCAACCAGTTCGCCTGCTCGTCCGAGCTCATCCGATCGGAATCGCCGCCCGTGGCATTGGGGTTCTGCTTGTACTTCCAGTGCGCCGCCACGCCGTGTTCGGCACGCTCGTGCATATCGAAGGTGCGGATCTGAATCTCCACGGGCTTGCCACCGGGACCGATAACCGTCGTATGCAGCGACTGGTAGAGGTTAAACTTCGGCATCGCGATGTAGTCTTTAAAACGACCCGGGATGGGATTCCACCGCCCGTGCAACGACCCCAAGACTCCGTAGCAGTCTTTGATCGACTCCACAAGGACGCGGACCGCGACCAGGTCGAAGACCTCGTCGAATGCCTTCCCGCGCACGATCATCTTCTGGTAGATCGAATAGTGGCTCTTCGGACGACCGCTGACCGTGCCCTTCGTGCCCGAGCGACGCAGGTCCTCCTCGATCTGATCGATGATGTCACGCAGGTATTCCTCACGCTGCGGAGCGCGCTCAGCAACGAGGCGGTCGATCTCCTCGTAGATCTCCGGGTACAGCGTCTTGAAGGACAGTTCCTCAAGCTCCCACTTCACCATATTCATGCCGAGGCGGTGAGCCAACGGCGCATAGATTTCGAGGGTCTCCTGCGCTTTCTTCGCCGCCGACTTCGCTGGGACGAAGCGCCACGTCCGAGCATTGTGGAGACGGTCAGCCAGCTTAATGAGGAGGACGCGGATGTCCCGGCTCATGGCGACGAGCATCTTGCGCAGCGTCTCGGACTGTGCAGCCGCCCCGTAATGCACCTTGTCGAGCTTGGTGACGCCGTCGACGAGGTTGGCGATGGCCTCGCCGTACTCGGCAGCCAACTGCTCGAGGGTGTAATCCGTGTCCTCGACCGTGTCATGCAACAGTGCGGCAACGAGCGTCGGCGTTGTCATACCCATCTCAGCGAGGATGGTCGCAACGGCAACCGGGTGGGTGATATAAGGTTCGCCGGACTTGCGCGTTTGCCCGCGATGGTGCTCTTCAGCGGTACGGTAGGCACGCTCAACGACGCTAATATCCGCTTTCGGATGGTTAGCACGCAGCGCGCGCACGAGCGGCTCAATTTCAGGGATTGTGGCGCGCCCACGCGAGCCAAACCACACGAGGCCGGAGCGCACCCGGGAACCAGCCGCCGGAAGCGCGGAGCCTGTTGTCATGTCGTCGCTGCTCATGGCCCCATGATAGCGACGAACGAGCGGGTCCGGGGATCAGACGATCCCCGGACCCGCTCACTGTCACAAAGCGATACTCACAGATGGAGTGCGGTCTCCACCGTCACATCCGAGAGCACCGAGCGGCCGCCCAGCTCATCAAGCTCAAGCAGAACGGCCACGGCCTCGACGGATGCACCGCACTGACGCAGCAGCCGCACCGCGGCATTCGCGGTGCCACCGGTGGCAAGCACGTCGTCGATGATGAGGACACGCTGACCCTCGTGGACGGACTCGGGATGCATCTCCATGCGAGCCGTGCCGTACTCGAGCTCATAGTCCACGCCGATAACGTGGCCGGGCAGCTTGCCGGCCTTACGGATCGTGAGCATGCCGAGCCCGAGTTCGGCGGCCACGGGGGCACCAAGGATGAAACCGCGCGACTCGAGGCCCGCGACGGCGTCGATGCGGCCCGCGTAGCGCGCACCGATCAGCTCGACCAGTTCTTTGAACGCCGGGCCGTTCGCGAACAGCTCGGTGATATCACGGAACAGGACGCCGGGTTCCGGGAAATCCGGAATCTCCAGAAGGTTATGTTGCACCAGGGCGGCGACGCGGTCGCCAAGCTCACCGATCATCGATGATTCTTCTTCCTGCGGGGCTGGTTCTCATTACCCAGACGCTGTCCGGGCTTGATCGGAGCCACCTTGACGGACTTCGGTGTGGAAGTCTCACCGGTGGCGGTGCGATGATCGCGCTCACGCTCGACCGCCGCGTTGTGCTCGCGGGTCTTGTTCGAGAGCTCCTGGAAGGTCACCAGGAGCGGCGACGCGATGAAGATCGACGAGTAGGTACCGGCGATCATGCCGACGAACAGGGCCAGCGAGATATCTACCAGCGTACCCGGGCCCAGGGCCACGGAACCGATTATGAGGATCGCACCGACAGGGAGAAGCGCCACAACCGAGGTGTTGATCGAGCGAACCATCGTCTGGTTGACCGCAAGGTTCACGTACTCGCCGAAGGTGTAGTGCTTCTGGTCGTAAACGTCCGACGTCAGCTCGCGCACCTTGTCGAAGACGACGACGGTGTCATAGAGCGAGTAGCCCAGAATCGTCAGGAAGCCGATGACGGTCGCGGGCGAAACCTCTACCTGGAGGATCGCGAAGACACCCACGGTGACGGCGATATCGTGCAGCAGCGCCAGGAGCGCGGAGGCAGCCATGCGCCACGAGCGGAAGTAGACGGTCATCAGCAGGGCAACGAGGGCCATGAAGATTGCGAGCGACTGCGCGGCCTTGGTGGTGACCGACGAGCCCCAGGAGGGACCGATCGAGGAGGACTGCACCTCGGAGGCATCCACGCCGTACGCGCTGGCCAGGACCTCGCGCATCTGCGCGGTCTGTGCGGAGTCGAGAGACGTGGTCTGAATACGCACGGAGTCAGAACCCACGCGCGTCACCTTCGGGCTGCCCTCAACGAGGCCGCTCGAGCTGACCGCACGCAATGCGAAGGACTCGCTCTGGTCGCTCACGTGAGCGACATCGAACTGGGAGCCACCGGTGAACTCGATCGAACGGTTGAGGCCAAGGATCGCGACGAGCGCGAAACCCACGACGATCACGCCCGCAGCCAGACCAACGAAGATCTTGCGCTTGGGAACGACGGCGTAGGACTTGTCGCCCGAGTACAGGGCGTTGCCCCACTGAGCAAAACTCATCATGTCAGTTCTCCTCTTCCTCGGTCGCGACCGTCGCGTCATCCGTCGATTCACTCGACGAGGCTTCCTCTGCCTCTTCCTTCGCCTTCGCGGCAGCAAGGCGCGCCGCACGGCGGCGCTCGGCGATCGACAGCCCGTCCCCGGCCTCGTCATCCTTGTTCTTGGAGGCGGAATCGCCACGAGCGACGACGCGCCCACGACCCGCGTACACGAGGGAGCTCTTCGCACCCAGGTGCTCGGGGTCCAGGCCAGAGAACTTGTGACCTTCGCCGAAGAAGCGAGTACGGATCAGCAGCTCCATCATCGGGTGGGTGAACAGGAAGATCACCGCGATATCGATGATCGTCGTGACGCCGAGCGTGAAGGCGAAGCCCTGAACACCACCCACAGCAAGCAGGTAGAGGACCACGGCAGCGACCAGGTTGACAGCGTCGGAGACGAGGATGGTGCGCTTGGCGCGATCCCAACCCTCTTCGACAGCAGCCTGCAGCGGTCGGCCATCACGCACTTCATCGCGAACACGTTCGAAGTACACAATGAAGGAGTCAGTCGTCACGCCGATTGCCATAATCAAACCCGCGACACCCGCCAGCGACAGGCGATAGCCCATCGCCCACGACAGCAGCGTAATCACCAGGTAGGTGATAATCGAGGCCACCACCAGGGAGCCCGCCGAGATGATTGCCAGACCGCGGTACTGCCAAATCAGGTAGAGGATGACGAGCAGGAAGCCGATGAGGGCTGCCCACAGGCCAACCGTCAGGTGATCGGTACCGATTGTCGCCGAGATCTGCTGTTCGGACTCGACCTCGAAGTTCAGCGGCAGCGAACCGAAGCTCAGCTGATTCGCGAGGGTGGACGCCGACTGAGCGGTGAAGTTACCGGTGATCTCAGCCTGTCCGTTGGGGATGATCGCGTTCATCGAGGGGGCCGTGATGACCGTACCGTCGAGGACGACCGCGAAGGAGTTACGGTCGGGACGGCCCTGGTAGAACGAGGAACCCGAGGGGTCAGACTCGTGGAATCCGTAGAGGATGGTGGAGGTGTCCTTGAACTTCTCCGTACCCGCGTCGTTGAACTGCAAGGAGACCGCCCACTGGCCGGTGGTCTGTCCGTTGCTGTTGCGCGCGAGACCGGCCGTCGCAGTCTTCAGGTCCGAACCCGGCACCGCCACGGGGCCGAGGATGTACTTGATCTGACCGGACTCGTCACAGGCAGCGTAGGGCTTGTCCGAGGCACCCTCGACGTGCTTCACGTCGGCCGCAGCCGAGCAGTCAAGCGTCAGGAAGTCGTACATGACCTGTTCGGTGATCCACGCCAGATCGGACGCGTTCTCGGGGGTCGTCGCAGGAGTATCGGACAGGACACCGTCCTGGTTGGTGTCAGCAATGCCCATCGCGGTCGACGCATCAAGAGCGGTGGACTGCACGCCAGACTGGGCCGCTTCGGTCGCCGGGGCGCCAGACTGGGCACCCGACTGCTCGCCGGACTGCGGCGTACCCGTCTGCGACGGCTGCTGGTTCTGGATGACGCCCTGGGCTGCGCCGATGCGCAGGACAGGACGGAAGTTCATTTGCGAGGACGAACGAATCAGGTCCAGCTGCTCCTGAGAGGGCGTGCCGGGGATCGACACCATGATGTTCGAGTTACCCATCGAGGTAATCTCGGACTCGGACACACCCGAGGCGTCGATACGGTTACGAATAATCGAGATCGCCTGGGTAATGTCCTCTTCGGTAATCTCGCGCTGTCCGTCACCCGTCACGGTCGGGGTCAGGATGAGCTGAGTACCGCCCTTCAGATCGAGGGCGAGATCAGGATACGGAGACACGCCCTCGCTCAAGTGCCCGATCGCAAGTGCCGCACACGCCGCCACGATGGAGACGGTGAGGGTCACGAGCGCGCGCACGGGGCGTCGCTTATGTGATGCCACGGTTCTACTTTCCGTTCAGCCTTGACTTACTTCTGCTGCTCGTCGGGCTCGTTGTTGAAGAAATCATCGTTGGTCGGCTCGTCGAGGCCAAGGACCGTCTCGTCCTCATCCGTCGTCTCGTCCGCGCCAGCGGTCTCGAGCGTGTCCTTCTGCTCTGTGTCGGCGAGGGGCGGCTGACCGCCAATTTCGGCGATCATTTCACGCTCCCAGTACATCTCGTGCCCGTCGGTGGTCTCCAGGACGATGATGTCGCCGTCGAGGTCAACAAAACGACCCCAGAAGCCGACGCGGGTACGAACCCATTCTCCGGGCTTCACGGCGGCAAGCTGGTCGCGCTTTTCCTGCTCCATCTTCGCCATCTGCTTCTTGCGCGAGGACGAGGTCCACCACATAAAAGCGACCATGACGACGATCAGGATCACGAGGGTGTAGTTGTTCATAAAGGCTGATTCACTTTCGATGACGGTCAGGCGCTTGAAGCGCACCTTGCCAGTCTAATGCCCGAGGAGGGTTTTAGCCTAAGTGATCAAGGAGTGGCGCGGCGCGTGTATCACCCGAGCCTCTTTGACACCGCCATGTGCGGCTGTGGCCAGCCACGATGGGTACGAGGCCCACTCCCCTAGTCGAAGAGCGCCCCGTCCGGCGCGGGCGGCTGAAGCCCGAGGTGTGCCCATGCCTTGGGGGTTGCCATGCGTCCGCGGTTGGTACGGACGAGGAATCCTTCGCGCACGAGGTAGGGTTCTGCGACCGTTTCGACCGTTTCTGCTTCCTCGCCGATCGTCACGGACAGGGTCGTGAGACCGACAGGACCTCCTGCAAAACGGCGGCAGATGGCGTCAAGGACGGCTCGGTCTAGGCGATCGAGACCTGAGGGATCAACCTCGAAGAGCTCGAGCGCGCCGCGCGCGGCCTCGAGGGTCAGCTGCCCGTCACCGTGCACCTGGGCGTAATCAACAACGCGACGCAGGAGACGGTTCGCGATACGGGGCGTACCGCGCGAACGCGACGCGATCTCGTGGGCGGCCTGCGCGTCGATGGGCGATCCGAGCAGCGAGGCCGAACGGGTGACGACGGACTGAAGCTCATCGGTCTCGTAGAACTCAAGGTGGGCAGTGAAGCCAAAGCGGTCGCGCAGCGGAGCGGGCAGGAGCCCGGAACGCGTTGTCGCCCCGACGACCGTGAAAGGCGGGAGCGTCAGCGGGATCGAAGTCGCGCCGGGGCCCTTGCCCACGACGACATCGACGCGGAAGTCTTCCATCGCGAGGTAGAGCATTTCCTCAGCTGTGCGCGCGAGACGGTGGATCTCATCGATGAACAGGATGTCGCCTTCTTGGAGGCCAGACAGGATCGCCGCCAAGTCGCCCGCATGCTGGATCGCCGGTCCGGAGGTCAGGCGCAGGGAGGTTCCCATTTCGGCGGCGATGATCATGGCGAGCGTCGTTTTGCCCAGCCCCGGAGGGCCCGCGAGCAGGACATGGTCGGGGCTGGCTGAACGCATACGCGCGGCATCGAGAACCAGCTGGAGCTGTCCTCGCACGACCCGCTGCCCCACGAACTCCGAGAGCTTCTTGGGGCGCAGCGCGGCCTCGGCCGCACGTTCCAGCTCCCCCGCGTCGGGAGCGACGATGCGCATCGCATCGACGTCGAAACCCGAATCCATCTGATCAGCCACGTCCACCTCCCAAGCTCACGAGAGCGGCGCGCAGCATGTCCGAAGCACCGAGGCCACTGCCCGCCAGCTTCTCGATCGCCTTGGCGGCCTGAGCCTCGGACCATCCGAGACCAACCAGGGCGGCGCTCACCTCGGAGGCCACCGCATCCTCAGTGGGCGCGGGAGTAGCGGCGGTTTCTCCGCCCGGCAGGGCCGCAGGGGTTCCAAGCTTATCGCCGATCTCGAGCGCCATGCGCTGAGCCGATTTCTTGCCCACACCGGGAATACGCTGGAGAGCCGCCAGATCCTGTTCACGCACGGCGCGACGCAGGTCATCGGGACGCAAGACCGCCAGGGCTGCCAGCGCGATCTTCGGGCCGATACCCGAGACCGACAGGAGCTTCGTGAACACGTCGCGCTCATCCGCGGACTCGAAGCCGTACAGGGTCATTGAGTCCTCGCGCACGATCATGGACGTAAACACCGTCATCTCCGCGTCGCGGGAAGCACCCTGCGCGAAAGCCGGCGTCACATGCACGCGGAAACCAATGCCTCCGACGAGGATATCGATGTGGTCGAGGCCGACGCTCGCGACAGTGCCGCGCAGAATGGAGATCACTGCGTTCCTTTCGTTCATGGATCGCCCACACACGGGCGAACATATGTACGATTCTAGCCGCGCCTACGCCTCGGATCGACGGCACCCGTTCGGCGTTGCGCGGCCTGGGCCTCGGCCCACGCCCGTTGAGCGGGCGTCATCGATCCGCGAGCAGTCAGGCGACCCGAGATCGAGACGGCCACCGAAGAGTCCTCGGGAGCACCGAGGAGCCCTGTCCCCCGCCACGCGTGCGTGATCGCGATGGCCAGCGCATCGGCAGCGTCGGCAGGTTTGGGAGCTTTCGCGAGGCCGAGGATGCGCGCGACCATCGCCTGCACCTGCGCTTTATCCGCGTTGCCATTTCCCGAAACAGCAGACTTCACCTCGGAGGGCGTGTGAACGGCCATCGGCAGTCCGGCGCGACCGACGCAGGTCATCGCCGACCCCATGACCTGCATCGTGGTCGTTACCGACTGCAGGTTATCCTGCGCAAAGACACGCTCAATAGCAACGACCTCAGGTTCGTAGCGTTCGATGACGCTATCGATCGCGTCCGCGATGGTACGGAGGCGAAAGTGCGTCGCCAAGTCCTTATCGGTACGGGCAACCCCAACGTACACGAGCGAGGCGCGCCGCGACGCATCGACGTCGACGACGCCGAGGCCGCAGCGCGTCAGGCCCGGGTCGATGCCCATGACACGCATCAGGCGCGCTTCACCATATCGACGAACATCGCGTGAATACGGTCGTCCCCACCCACCTCGGGATGGAAAGACGTCGCCATCACGTTGCCGCGGCGTACGGCGACGATCGGGCCATCAGCACGGTTACCGGCGCGCGCGATCACCTCGACGCCCTCGCCCACCGACTCGACCCACGGAGCGCGGATGAACACGGCATGGAACGGACCACCCTCAAGACCCACGACATCCAGGTCTTCCTCGTAGGAGTCGACCTGGCGACCGAAGGCATTGCGGCGCACAACCATGTCAAGCGCACCGAAAGAACGCTGGTCCGCTCGACCGTCCAGAATCGACGAGGCGAGCATGATCATGCCCGCGCACGTCCCATACACGGGCATGCCGGACGCAATGCGTTCATTCAACGTGTCAAGCAGCCCGAAAGACAGGAGGAGATTCGACATGGTCGTCGACTCACCGCCCGGAATGACAAGGCCGTCAACCTGCTCCAGTTCGCAAACCCTTCGCACAAGCAGCGCGCGGGCGCCGGAGTTTTCCAGCGCCCGCACATGCTCTGCGACGTCGCCCTGAAGGGCGAGAACGCCGATGGTCACCATCCGCGCTCCGCGAGGCGATGATCAACGGGCAGGTCGTCGACGTTAATACCGACCATGGCCTCGCCCAGGCCACGCGAGACCTCGGCGATGACGGACGGATCATCGTAGAAAGTCGTGGCCTTAACGATGGCGGCCGCGCGCTTGGCGGGGTCACCGGACTTGAAGATGCCCGACCCAACGAACACGCCCTCGGCACCCAGCTGCATCATCATGGCAGCATCGGCGGGGGTGGCGATACCACCGGCCGTGAACAGCACGACGGGGAGGCGACCCTCGCGCGCGACCTCGGCGACAAGCTCGTAGGGGGCCTGCAGTTCCTTGGCCGCGACGTAGAGCTCGTCCTCGGGCAGGGAGGTCAGGTGGCGGATCTCATCGCGGATCTTACGCATGTGCGTGGTCGCGTTGGAGACGTCGCCGGTGCCGGCCTCGCCCTTGGAGCGGATCATAGCCGCGCCCTCGTTGATGCGGCGCAGCGCCTCACCGAGGTTGGTCGCACCGCACACGAAGGGGACGGTGAAGTTCCACTTGTCGATGTGGTGGCTGTAGTCGGCGGGGGTCAGGACCTCGGACTCGTCGATGTAGTCGACGCCGAGGGACTGCAGGACCTGCGCCTCGACGAAGTGACCGATGCGGGCCTTGGCCATCACCGGGATCGACACGGCCTCGATAATGCCTTCGATCAGGTCCGGGTCAGACATGCGGGCCACGCCACCCTGGGCGCGGATGTCGGCAGGGACGCGCTCGAGAGCCATGACGGCCACGGCACCCGCATCCTCGGCGATCTTCGCCTGCTCGGGGGTGACGACGTCCATGATGACGCCACCCTTGAGCATCTGGGCCATACCGCGCTTGACCTGAGGGGTGCCGACCTCGCGCTTAGCGGTCGAATCGCTCATGTTCACTCCTGCTCTTCCAGCTGGGCACGAACCTCGTCCGACAGGGACATGTTCGTGTAGATGTTCTGCACGTCGTCGGAGTCCTCGAGGACGTCGATGAGCTTGTTAACCTTGAGGGCGCCCTCGAGATCAAGCTCGACCTCGGTGGAGGCGACGAACTGGACTTCGGCGGAGTCATAGTCGATGCCGGCGTCCTGCAGAGCGGTACGCACGGCGACAACGTCCTTGGGGTCGGACTCGACGACGAAGAGCTCGCCGGCGTCCTCGACCTCTTCGGCGCCCGCGTCCAGGACGGCCATCATGATGGATTCCTCATCCACACCGTCGGCGGCGGGCACCTCGACGATGCCGCGACGCGAGAATAGGTAGGACACCGAACCCGGGTCGGCCAGCGAGCCACCGTGACGGGTGAAGCCCAGGCGCACGTCGGAAGCCGCACGATTACGGTTATCCGTCAGACACTCCACCAGGAAGGCGACGCCGCCCGGGCCGTAGCCCTCGTACATGATCGTCTCGTAGTTCGCGCCGCCGGCCTCGGCACCGGAGCCGCGCTTGACGGCGCGGTCGATGTTGTCGGCGGGGACGGAGTTCTTCTTCGCCTTCTGGATGGCGTCGTACAGGGTCGGGTTGCCAGCGGGGTCGCCGCCGCCCGTGCGAGCTGCAACCTCAATGTTCTTGATGAGGCGCGCGAAGAGCTTGCCGCGCTTGGCGTCAATGGCGGCCTTCTTGTGCTTGGTGGTCGCCCACTTAGAGTGTCCCGACATCACTTCTCCCTGTTGGGTGGATAGATACCGCCATATTCTAACGCGTCTGCGGCCCCCATCCGCATCCGGGCGGGCCCCACGTGGACAAACGTAAACACAGTCACAGGAACAATGGACGAGGCCGGGGCCGCTTGTGCTTCTCCGGGACCTATCGGGTGGGCGGGGTGAACAGGACGCGCAGGGTGCAGCTGGTGGGGGCCAGATCCTCCCAGGTGCCGTCGAACGTAAGGATGACCGCGGTCGCAGTGGGCACACCTCGAGCGACCTCTCCCCGATCGTCCTCGCGGGCCAGCACGTATCCGGCACCGGAGATGGTGGGCTCGTGACCGACGATGAGTGCTCTGTCGCCCTCGAAAGTGCGCGCCAAGGTCAGGATATCTTCGTCGTCGGCGTTGTAGACACCGCGGTCGAACCAGCTGTCACGGATCTGGACACGCTGGCGGATCTGTTCAAAGGTCTGCTGAGCACGTGTGGCATCCGAGCACACCGCAACGTCGAACACGCCGACCTCACGGCTCAGGGCACCGCCGAGGCGCACCGCCTGGTCGAGGCCTGCTTGCGTGAGGGGTCGGACGTGATCGGGGTAGGAGTATGCGGCCTGCGCGTGGCGAACGAGAACGAGGGTTGGCATACTTCCAAGCGTAACCGCACGGGGAGGACACCATGGCACTGGGTCTCGAAAGCGCCTCGGGCATCTGCTCGGCACGCGAATGCACGAACGCTGCTATCTATCGGATCGACTGGCGCAATCCGGCGATCCACCGCGCCCGGACGAAGACGTGGCTGGCGTGCGAGGAGCATCTGTCCTACCTGGAGAACTACTTCAGATACCGCTCGTTCCCTTTCGAGGTGTCAGCCTTCGTCGCGCACGATCAGGAGGCGCCTCACGACCACTGATCGAGAGGACGGTCGTTCCAGGTCAGGGCGTGGAGCCGCTTCGCGAGTTCATCTGCAGACGCCGGAGTAAAGTCGGGCACCCACTCGAAGGTGGAGGTACCCGTGTTCGACATGAAGTGCTGGGAGACGAGTTCCTCGTCGATCTCTTGGGACAGCCACGTGGCCAGCAGGCGCGTGAGCGCACCGTGGATGACGAAGACCGCGACGGCCTCGTCCCCCGCCTGCTCACGCGCTTCCAGGCCCACGCGACGTACGGTCTCGAGCGAGCGCGCCAGTGCCTCGCGCCCGTTTTCGCCGCCCGGCATGCGGTTATCCAGCTCACCCGCACACCACGACAGGGTTGTGCGCACGTAGAGAGACTGGGAAGCCGGGTCTGCAGCCATTTCAAGGTCACCGGAACGCAGCTCACGGATGCCGGGGTGCACCTGCGGGGTCAGGTCGTACCTGCTCGCCAGCGGTGCCGCAGTCAGGCGCGTGCGGTACAGGCCAGACAGCGCAATGACGGTGGGAGGAGGCGCAACCTCGGACTCCCACCGGTCCGCGAGGCGCTGGGCCTGCAGGAGCCCTTCGGGGGTCAGCCCGAGGCCGGGGCGCACGGTGTCAAGCGCGCCGAGGCGATTCGCGGGTGTCTGTCCGTGCCGTACCAGCACAATCTTCACTGCTGCTCCCAGAAAAGTCGTTCCATCACGGCGCGCGCCTTGCGTCCGGCGCGCAGCCAGTCTTCTTCGAGGGCATTCAGCCCGCCGCTACCGTACCCGAGGATCGCCGCAAGAGCACGCAGCTCCGCACTATCACGGGGTAAAACGTCGAGCTTCACACCGCTCATACGGCCTGTCGCCAGCGTATTCGCAGCGCGGATACGGGTCGCCATATCCCAGGCTTCGAGGAGAATCTGCGCGTCCTGGGCACTCATCAGATCGTGATCCCGAGCAGCCAGAATCGCCTGCGTCGTCGACGGCGTACGCAGCGCGCGGTTGCGCATACCGGTGCGCATCTGAATGAGCTGAATGGTCCACTCGACGTCAGAGAGGCCACCGGGGCCCAGCTTGACATGGCGCGCAGGCTCGGTGCCGCGGGGCAGGCGCTCGTTCTCCATGCGGGCTTTCAGCAGTCGGATGTCGCGCACGTCCGACTCACTCACTCCTCCGTAGGCGAGCTCCGCGAAGAGCTCCCGCGCCTGATCGGCGAGCTCCCCCTCCCCAATCGGACGCGCGCGCACCGCCGCTTGCCGCTCCCACGTGGAAGCCCAGCGCTGCGCGTACTCGCGATGCGACTCGATCGTGCGACTCATCGGGCCGTTCTTGCCCTCGGGGCGCAGGTCAAGATCGACGACGATACCCAGCTGGCTGGTGGCCGAACCAAGAAGGCTCTTCACACGGTTCACGATGGCCGTCGCGCTGGCCGCAGCCTCGGCATCAGAGGCACCGCCGACCGCCTCATGCACGGCGATCACATCCGCATCGGATGCATAGGAGCACTCGCGGCCCCCGTAGCGTCCCATCGCGACAAAGACAACGTTCGCCCGCTGCCCGCCCCAGCGCTCGATTTCCTCCCGCTGGGCGATGGCGAGGGCTCCCAGGATTGCAGCATCCGTGGCGTCGGCGATCGCGTTTCCACGAGGATTGACGCCATCCAGGAGGTCGGTCATCGCGCAACGGGTCAGCTCACGCGTGCGCACAGCACGGACTCGGGCAGCTGCCTCGGACGCATCCTCATGGCGGTCAATGAGCGCCGCCACTTCCCGAGCCAGCCGATGCGGCTCGCGCGGTGCCAGCTCGTCATCGTCATCGAGCCAGGCGACGGCCTCGGGACGCTTGGCGAGCGCCTCGGCGATCCACCTGGAGTTCGGGAGCATGGTCGTGAGCCTGCGAGCAGCAACGCCGGAGTCACGCAGGAGCGCGAGGTACCAGTGCGAATCGCCGATGTCCTCGGACAGGATCCGGAAATTCAGCAGACCCATGTCGGGGTCGGCCCCCGCCGCAAGCCACGAGATAAACACCGGGAGCAGGTGGCGCTGAATTGCAGCGCGTCTGCTCGTCCCCTGCGTGAGAGCAGCGATATGTGTGAGGGCACCCGCCGGATCACGGTAGCCGATCGCAGCGAGACGGTCACGCGCACCATCCGCGTGCAGTGACACCTCGTCCTCGCTCAGCGAAGCCGTTGCGGCGATGATCGGTCGGTAGAACACATCCTCATGGAGGGCCCGCACCCGTGCACGTACCTCATCGATCGCGGCACTGATCGAGCCCGCGTCGGGGAAGCGCGAGCGATCCATCGCGCGCCCGAGGACACGCAGTTCCCGATCCTTGTCCGGGATCAGGTGGGTGCGGCGCATACGAGGCAGCTGCGTACGGTGCTCGACGGCACGCAGGAAGCGATAGCAGGATGCGAGCTGATCAGCATCACTGCGAGCGATATAGCCGCCGTCTCGCAGCGCTTCAATCGCCTCCAGCGTCGAGCGCACGCGCAAGAAAGCATCCGTGCGGCCGTGGACAAGTTGGAGCAGCTGGACCGTGAACTCGACGTCGCGCAGGCCGCCACGTCCGAGCTTAAGTTCACGCGACGCATGCAAACGCGAGATGTTGTCCTCGACTCTTCGACGCATCGCACGCGCAGCCTCGACGAACCCTTCACGAGTGGCGGCGCTCCACACGTAGGGCTGCGCGGCATCCTCGAAGGCGCGCCCAACAGTCTCGTCTCCGGCGCAGGCACGGGCCTTCAGCAGCGCCTGAAACTCCCACGTCTGTGCCCATTTGTCCCAGTATTGGCGGTAGGACTCAACCGTGCGAACGAGGGCCCCGTTGCGTCCCTCCGGGCGCAGGTTCGCGTCCACGGTCCACAGTGGCGCCTGCGTGCCCGGCCCCGAGCACGCGGAAGCCGTTGCCGCCGCAAGTCGCGTCGCGACTTCGAGGGCCACACGCTCGTCCTGATCCACCCCGGCTTGCGCGACGTAGACGACGTCGACGTCGGAGATGTAGTTGAGCTCGCGTGCCCCCGTCTTACCCATCGCGATGATCGCAAACGGGGTCTGCCCCTGTGGATCGATGTCGCGACGGGCGAGTGCGAGACCAGCCTCGAGCGTCGCATCCACGAGGTCCGCAATGCGTCGCCCAACCTCGGGCATGAGAGCCTCGGGATCCTCACTTGTCAGATCGTCGGCGGCCACAGACAGGAGAACGCGTCGGTAGGCTGCGCGCAAGTCGTCCGCGCTCGCCCCCTCTGCGGCTACATAGGCTCCCCCCTCAGCCCGAGTTGCGCCCACGGAAGCCAGGAGCACCTGCCTGCTCTGGCCGGGGTCCTCCCAGATAGACACCGCACGCGCGGGATCGGCGATCACGTAGTCGCCCAGCCACTGACTGCCGCCCAGCACGGCACACACGCGACGCCGGGCGTCGGGCTTGTCCACGAGCCCGCGCACGAGGCCGGGGTCTGCTTCGTGCAGACGGATCGCGGCCAGGAGCGCCTGGTCGGGATCGGCGCTCGCGCCCAGGTCACGCTCCCACGCCTCGGCACCGCCCGGCAGCTCCTCGAAAAAGCTGAGCGCGCGGCGCGGGTCCAGGAACCCGGCAATCCGAAGCTCGTCCGGCGTCACCGCGGAACGACCTTCAGGAATTGCTCAAGCTCCTGGCGAGTGATCTGCTGACGATATTCCGTCCATTCCTTGCGCTTGTTACGAATAACGTAGTCGAAAACCTGCTCACCGAGGGTAGAAGCCACCAGATCGGAGCTCTTCATGGAGCGCACGGCATCAGCCAGGGATGCCGGAAGCGCGCGAATACCCATCACCTGGCGTTCACGATCCGACAGGTCCCACACGTTATCCTCGGCCTCGGGCATGAGCTCCATCTTCTTCTCGATGCCTTCCAGGCCCGCCGCAATAAGGACCGCGAAGGCGAGGTAGGGATTCGCGCTCGGGTCGGGAGCACGGTACTCGATGCGCGCGGCAGCGGCCTTCTTCGGCTTGTACAGCGGGACGCGCACGAGCGCAGAACGATTCAAGTGACCCCAGCACACGTAGGAAGGAGCTTCTCCCCCGCCCCACAGACGCTTGTAGGAGTTCACGTGCTGGTTCGTGATCGCCGCGATCTCCTCCGCGTGCGCGAGCAGGCCCGCGATGAACTGGCGCCCCGTCGTCGACAGACGGTACTGACCCGCCGGGGAGAAGAACGCATTTTCTTCGCCCTCGAACAGCGACAGGTGCGTGTGCATGCCCGAGCCCGGATGCTCGATGAACGGCTTGGGCATAAACGTGGCGACGAGCTCCTCACGCAGCGCGACCTCTTCGATCAGGGTACGTGCAGTCATGATGTTGTCCGCAGCGCGTACGGGATCCACCGCACGCAGGTCGATCTCGTTTTGCCCGGGCCCGCCCTCGTGGTGGGAGAACTCGACAGGGATCGCCATGTCCTCCAACATACGAACCGCACGACGACGGAAGTCATTCGAATCCCCGCGTGCGACGTGGTCAAAGTAGCCGGCCTGGTCGACCGGAATCATGCGGTCGGGGGTGACCGGCTGACGCAGGAGATAAAACTCGATCTCAGGGTGGATCATGACGCGGAAACCCGCATCCGCGGCCCGCTGGACGGTGCGCTCAAGTACGCCGCGCGGATCGGAAGGCGCAGGCCGCCCGTCAGGCATGAGCACGTCGCAGAACATGCGCGCCACCGGGTCATCATTCGAACGCCACGGGAGCAACTGGAACGTCGAGGCATCCGGCTTCAGGAGCATGTCCGACTCGTAGACGCGCGTCAAGCCCTCGACCGCCGAGCCGTCGAAACCAATGCCCTCGGCGAACGCTTCTTCAAGCTCGCCCGGGTCGATCGAAATTGACTTCAAGACGCCCGCAACATCCGTGAACCACAAACGAATAAAACGAATATTCTTCTGCGCCACCTCACGCAGCACATATTCCTGATGCGAATCCACCGATGTCCTCCCGTCGAGAAAATGAACGGGCCGACCGCAGGGACTGCGGTCGGCCCGGCATGGCTTCAGTCTACTTGCCCAGGTTGAAACCCTTCGAGATGGATTCCAGTGCGCCGGTGAGATCGGAAGGAAGCATCCACAGCTTGGACGCCTGACCGTCAGCGATCTTCGGCAGCATTTCAAGGTACTTGTAGGACAGGAGCTCGGGCGTGGCCTTGCCGGCGTTAATTGCCGCAAAGACCGTCTGGATGGCCTCGGACTCGCCCTGCGCACGCAGGATCTGCGCCTGACGTGCACCTTCGGCCTGCAGGATCAGCGCTTCCCTCTGGCCCTTGGCCTGGAGCACCTGTGCTTCCTGCTGAGCAGAAGCCGCCAGCACTGCGGCCTGCTTGGCGCCCTCAGCCTTCTTGATCTGTGCCTCACGCTCAGCCTCGGCCGTCAGAATCGTCGCACGCTTGGTGCGCTCAGCCGTGATCTGCTGCTCCATGGCGGCCAGCACTCGCGGCGGCGGCTCAATCGACTTGAGTTCCACGCGGGTGACGCGAATGCCCCACGGGCCCGTGGCCTCATCGAGGACACCGCGCAGCTGCTTGTTGATCGACTCGCGCGAGGTCTGCGTCTGCTCGAGATCGAGCGAACCAATCAGGTTACGCAGGGTCGTCGCGGTCAGCTGCTCAATCGCCTGCAGGAAGTTCGCCACCTCGTAGGTAGCACTGCGCGGATCCGTGATCTGGAAGTAGATCACGGAGTCGATCGACACCATCGCCTGGTCGGCGGTGATGACAGGCTGCGGCGGGAAGTTCGCAACCTGCTCACGCAGGTCGATACGGGCTGCGACGCGATCCACGAAGGGGACGAGGAGGTGGAAACCACCCTCCATCACGGCCTGGTAACGTCCCAGACGCTCGACGACGTACGCCTGCGACTGCGGAACGATGCGGACCGCGCGGACAAGCGATACAACGACAAAGATGACGAGGGCAAGGATCACGATGAACGCGACATCGCCAAAGAGTTCTGCTGAGCTCACTGTCGTCTTTCCTTTCTTACTTCAAAGTCAACAAGTCGGGTCTATCAGGAGGCCGAACCTGCAGACGGCTGGGCGGGGGGCTGCTGCGCCAGGTGAAGAGCGCTGACAACGGCAGTTGCACCATCGATACGATCAACGCGTACCTCGGCACCAACGGGCAACTCCGGTCCTTCGGTCCGCGCGCTCCATTCACCGCCAGAAAACTGGATACGTCCGTGACGCACACCCACTGCCTCGGTGACGTAGCCACTCTTGCCGATCAGGCGGTCCGTATTGCTGGGAACATAATTGCTCGATCGTTCAATCCGTCCTTTCAGGAACGGACGGAGCACAACCAGGAGAGCGATGGACACGACGATGAAGACGATCACCTGGACCGTCAGACTCGCGCCACACGCTCCCGCGATACCGGCGGCAAGAGCTCCAATCGCGAACATCAAGAACACGAAGCTCACGCTCATGACCTCGATAGTGCCGCACACGAGTGCCGCAAGGATCCACAGCCACCAGGTATTCATCGCCCTGCCTCTCTTACTCGGTCACACCGCGCGCCCACCAGCGACCATCGGTGCGACCGGCGAGCAGCGGCATGCCATAGACCTGCGACAGATTGACGCCCGTCAGAACATCCTCAATCGGACCCTGATGGGCAATCTGCCCCTGTGACATGATCGCGCAATGCGTCACGCCATCAGGAATCTCCTCGATCTGGTGGGTCACCAAGATGATCTGAGGAGACTTGGAACCTTTCATGATCTCAGAAAGAGCGGCGATCAGCAACTCACGAGCGCCCAGATCGAGCCCAGACGTAGGCTCATCCAAGACGAGGACCTCCGGGTCGGTCATGAGCGCTCGGGCGAGGAGCACGCGCTGCGCCTCCCCCTCCGACAGTGTCGCAAACTCACGCTGAGCGAGGTGATCAATGCCGAAGATCTCCATGAGCGCACGAGCACGCTCGTCATCAACCTGTTCGTACTCCTCGTCGTGAGCCACAGCCAAACCCCAGGCGGCGCTGCGAACAGTGTCGAGAACCGACTGCGTCGGCACGATCTTGGCAGCCACCGCAGCGGAGGCCAGTCCGACGCGAGTAGCTACCTCGGCAGGATCAGCCTGCGCCAAATCCATGTCCGAGACAGTCACCTCACCGGCGTCCGGCGCAACGCGACCAGATGCGACGCGCGCCAGCGTGGTCTTGCCCGCACCGTTTGGACCAACAATGACCCAGTGCTGACGCGGACGCGTTGACCATGAGACATCGGACAGGATCTGCGTATCCCCTCGTTGGACGGACACGTGCGAAAGATTCAGGACGTAAGTCATGTATCCAGCCTAGTCGTCTGTAGGGTGGCGTGCGCCCTAAACGAGCGAACGATACAGCTCGGCGGTCTTAACGCCGATCGCTTCCCACGAGAAGTGATCGCGCGCGCGTGCCAGGCCGGCCTCGCCCATGCGGCGGCCCAGCTCGGGATCGTCGAGAACACGAATCAGGCGGTCGGCCATCGCTTCCTCGAACGCACGCGGATCCAGCGGCGTTCCCGTCCCGTCCTGCTTCTGCTCGATCGGCACGAGGTAGCCCGTCTCTCCGTCGACGATCACATCGGGAATGCCGCCGGTTGCGGTACCAACGACGGGCAGGCCCAGGGCCATCGCCTCCAGGTTCACAATACCGAGGGGTTCGTAGACGGAAGGCGTAATGAACACCTGCGCCGAGGAAAGGATCGCAGCAACCTCCGGCTGGGGAAGCATTTCGGAAATGAGGACGACGCCGGAGCGTCGGGCACGCAGCTCGGCGACGAGGCCCTCAACCTCGGCCGCAATTTCGGGGGTATCGGGGGCACCTGCGCACAGGACCAGCTGGACGTCCTCGGGGAGAAGCTGGGCGGCGCGCAGGAAGTACGGCAGGCCCTTCTGGCGGGTGATACGGCCGACGAAGACGACGGTGCGACGCGACGGGTCAATACCGTGCTCGGCGAGCACGCGGGCACGCAGTTCCTCTCCTGCTTCGCCTTCGGGCGCGTGCCACTTGTTCAGGTCGATGCCGTTGTGGATGACGTGCACTCGGTCGGGATCAATGCCCGGGTAGCAGCGCAGGATGTCGTCGCGCATACCGTTCGACACGGCGACGATCGCGCTGGCCGCCTCGTAGGCGGTCTTCTCCACGTAGGAGGAGAGGCGGTAGCCGCCGCCGAGCTGCTCGGCCTTCCAGGGGCGCAGCGGCTCGAGCGAGTGGGCGGAGATAACGTGGGGAATGTCACCCAGCAATGAAGCGACATGACCGGCGAAGTTCGCGTACCACGTGTGCGAGTGCACGAGGTCCGAGCCCTCACATGCAGCGGCGATCTCAAGGTCAACGCCCAGGGTACGTAAGGCCGGATTCGCTCCGGCCAACTGAGGCAGGTCGGCATGCCCGGTCACTCCCGGGTCAGCACCGTCGGTGCCCGGCTCGCGCGGACCGTCAAACGCCTGCACCCGCAGGTCATCGACCAGCCCACGCAGGACCTTTGCCAGTTCAAGGACGTGAACACCAGCGCCTCCGTAGACGTGGGGCGGGTATTCGCGGGTAAGCAGATCGACGCGCATAATGGGGTCCTTCCGACAGTAGCGACGCGTAGCACACATCGTATCCGATCTCACGTCAGTGCTGATCGAAAACGAGACGATGTAGCAATCGATAGACATTTGTAATACAGTGTGACCACTCCCACGGATTCGCGCCGATGCGAGTCCACTCGACCAACGAAGAGGTGCCACATGGCAAAGAACCACGTCCTGGCAATCGTTCTCGCGGGCGGTGAGGGTAAGCGACTGATGCCCCTGACGGAGGACCGCGCAAAGCCGGCCGTCCCGTTCGGTGGTCACTTCCGTCTCATCGATTTCGCGCTGTCGAACATCGTGAATTCCGGATACCTCAAGATTGTCGTCTTGACGCAGTACAAGTCCCATTCCCTTGACCGCCACGTCACGAAGACCTGGTACACATCTCCCCTACTCGGCAACTTCATTGCCCCCGTGCCGGCCCAGCAGCGTCGCGGACCGCACTGGTACCTGGGTAGCGCGGATGCTATCTACCAGTCCCTCAACATCGTTGATGACGAGGCACCGGAATACATCGTCATCATCGGCGCTGACAACATCTACCGCATGGACTTCTCGCAGATGGTCCAGCACCACATCGATTCGGGCCTGCCCGCCACGGTAGCCGGCATCCGCCAGCCGATCGAGCTGGCTCCCGCGCTCGGCGTCATCGACGGCGAGGGCGGCGTCGTGAAGAACTTCCTCGAGAAGCCGAAGCACGCTGTCGGCCTGCCCGACGACCCAACCAAGGTGCTTGCCTCGATGGGCAACTACGTGTTCACCACGAAGGATCTGGTCAACGCCCTGCGCGAGGACGCGGCCAACCCCGATTCCAAGCACGACATGGGAGGCAACATCATCCCGTGGTTCGTGGAGCGCGGCGAGTGCGGCGTTTACGACTTCCAGGACAACGACGTGCCGGGTTCGACCGACCGCGACCGCGATTACTGGCGCGACGTTGGTACGCTGGACGCCTACTACGAGGCGAACATGGACCTCATCTCGGTGCACCCGGTGTTCAACCTGTACAACCGCGACTGGCCGACGATGACGATGATCGACGGTTCCCTGCCACCCGCAAAGTTCGTCTACGGTGATGAGGATCGCCTGGGTCATGCGATCGACTCGTTCGTTTCCCCCGGCGTCATTGTTTCCGGTGGCGAGATCGTGCGCTCGATCGTCTCCCCTCACACCTACGTTCATTCATGGGCGAAGATCGAGGATTCGGTCGTTATGCACGGGTCTCGCATCGGTCGTTCCTCACGGGTCGTCAAGACGATTCTGGATAAGAACGTCATCGTCGAGGAGGGCGCCGTCGTCGGCGTCGATCTCGAGCACGACCTCGAGCGCGGCTTTACGGTGACCGAGTCCGGCATCACGGTCGTTCCCAAGGGCACTGTCGTCCACAAGTGAGTATGATGCTCCATCTCGATGAGCCGGGTGCCCCGCTGCTATTTCCCAGCGGGGCACCCGGCCTCGTCGTCACAGACGTCGACTCGACGCTGATCTGCCAGGAGGTCATCGAGGAGCTCGCCGAGGCCGCTGGCACGCGTGAGCAGGTCGCCGAGATTACCTCCCGCGCCATGAACGGCGAGCTCGATTTCGCGCAATCGCTGCGCGAGCGAGTCGCGACCCTTGCGGGTGTCCCAGGATCCGTGTTCGGCGATGTCCTGACCTCCATCACTCCCACGAAGGGCGCACGCGAGCTCATCGAAGCGGTCCACCGCTGCGGCGGCAAGTTCGGCATCGTGTCGGGCGGCTTCGAGGAAGTGGTCGCTCCCCTGGCGGCCTCCCTCGGCATCGATTTCTACGCGGCAAACCACCTTGAGGTCGTAGATGGTGTACTGACGGGCCGCGTGTTGGGCCGCATCGTCACCTCCCAGGTGAAGGTCGACTGCCTGCGTTCGTGGGCCTCGGCGCTCAACCTCCCCCTCGAGCGCACGGTTGCGATCGGTGACGGGGCGAACGACATCCCAATGATGTACGAGGCCGGCGTCGGTATCGCGTTCTGCGCAAAGCCCGCCGTTCGCGATCATGTGTCGATCCAGCTCAACACGCCGGACCTCTCCCTGGCTATCGCTCCCCTCGGACTCGCCTAGCCGCCGACGTCAGGGCTCGCGCGTGTCCGTGAGGCGGATCATGCGCCCATTCCAACCATGCCGCCACGAACGGGCGTACTCAAGAATCTGCGCGGGGTAGATGTCTGCGTCAATCTGAGCCACAGCCTCGTCAATGTCCCACCAGGCCTGCGCGTCGATGACGGATCGCTCCAGATCGGTCCACCCCTCCCGGCTCAGCGCCGTCGACGGCGTATGGGCGAGGAAAAACCACTCGTCCTGGCGTGCGGTGACCGCCAGGAAGTCAAACTCGGCGGTCCGGTAGAGGACGGGGCCGACCAAGTCGTCAGGGGCCAGCTCGATCCCAGTTTCTTCGAAAACCTCACGGACAGCTGCGCTGCGCGGATCCTCTCCTTCCTCGATGCCACCCCCAATCGTGAACCACCAGGATCGCTCCGGCTGATCCTCATCATGGCCCTTCGCCAACAGGACACGTCCCTCATCGTCAAACAGGAGGACGCGGGCGGCCTCCCGGTGGGGATAGCCGTCCGCGTCCACAGGCCAGTCGAGTGCGCTCATGCCTCCAGGGTAGCCCGGTGACGACGCAGGCCCCACACGAGGAGCGCAACGCTCACAAGCAGGACGGGCACCTCGATAGCTCCGTAGGTGAGGTTCCACGAGTCCTCGGGCGCCAGGAAGCCAACGGCATTTGCCTGACCGTGCAGCACGAGGGCCGCGATAAACCCTCCGACCGCAACGAGGATGCCGGCAAACACATTCTTCGCGCGCAGTGCAGCCCACGCGAGAGCGTAGCCGAAGACGCCCGTGAAGATCGCGTGCCCGTAGCCGCCCAGGATCGCGCGCGCCAGGAAGGATTCCCAGAGTCCGCCCATACCGTCCTCGAGGGCACTCACGTAGTAGCCCATATCCTCACCCCAGGCGAAACCAAGGCCGACAAGGACACCCAGGACCGCACCCTGAGACGGATGGGTCAACAGTTTACGGGCGGCGAGGATCAGGATGAGCACGCCGATGCCCTTCGCGGTCTCCTCCACGACGGGCCCCGTCACAACGGAGGTCACAAAATCAACCGCAGAATCGCTCATGCTGGTTGATTCCACCGCGGCGTCGATCAGGCCGTTCCCGATGCCTGCGATCAAGAGCGCACCGCCGGTGCCCCACGTGAACGCGGCAATCCATGACAGGATCGACGGAGTGAATCGCGCCGCCCAGGCCAAGAAGAGGAGGCCGATGAGAGCGCTGACGCACGAGGCGCTCACGGCGAGAGCCGCCGTGGAGCTGCTGGCACCGTCAATCGCACCACGCACCTCGTGAGCTAGTGCCGGAATGCTGATGACGATCAAGATGATCGAGCACACGGTGAGGGCCCGCGACGAAGGGCGGGCAGGATGAGCGTGAGTCACGTTTGTTTCCTTTCTTTCCCCACCATCGTGCGACATCAACCTATGCGTGACCTATGAAAACGCCATGCAACGACCGTGTGAATCGAAAGACTCACATGGGGCGGATGCCCATGAGCGCCTGGAAGGTCTGACGCTGCGTCGTCGCCTCCTGCACCTTTTGCTGCGTATCCTCAATCCGCCCCGGTTCGGGACCACGCACGTTCATGATGACCTGGTCGAGGCCGAGGGACGCCAAGTTGTTCATGAAGGACTTCATCGCCCGCTTTGCTTCAGGGCCGCCGCTCGCCACCCAGGAGAGTGCGTTTCGGCGTGCAGCGGGATCGCACACCATCTGGACTTCGCTGGGCAGAATCCAGCCCTGGTTGACGTAGGGCATGAGACCGGCGGCGATATCGCGCCGCTCTCGACGCATCGCACGGGACACGAAGAACAGCCAGCCACAGAACAGGGGAACCTGAATGATGAAGTAGAGCAACAAGAAGCCACCGCGGCTGCCAGAGATCACCGAGGATCCGTTCCACACACCGTGCATCGTCACACCGATGAGGTAGCCGAGGAGGCTCACGCCGATGCCGGTACCCACCGAACGAGTGCGCGTCGCAGCCCACCCGATCGCCCAGCCGGTGCACGAGGTGTACATGATGTGTCCGAAGACACCCAGGAAGACACGCATCATGAACATTTGAGCGAATTGCCCGGCGTAGGCGCCTCTCACGAAATAGGTGAAGTCTTCGACAACCAGGAATCCGGCCGCTGAATAACCGGCGTAAACGAGGCCATCGAGCGGGGAGGAAATGCTGTTACGACGCATCATCACGATCACGAGCACGCCGAGGGCCTTGAGGAATTCCTCGCCGACTGGAGCGGCAACAACGACCATAAAAATCTGTCCCGCAGCTTCGCTACCGGTTGCGCTTGCGACAACACTGCCGGCGATTTCGTTCGAGATGATGCCGAAGAAAATCGCCACACCACCGCCCCACAGCAGAGCCGCGATCTTCGTCCACCACGGTTCGGGCTCAAAGCGGTCCACGAACTGGAGGAACGTCAGAGTAATGGCAAGAGGAATCAGGCAGCAGATGGCGAGGAGAAGACCAAGGAACGGTCCGCTCGCGAAGAGGAAGCCGCTGATACCCACAAGCATCAAAGCCGCGCCGACACCGATCACGACGGCTTCGAAAACCGGCGCTTTCTTGGCAGTTGTGGGCATAGCCCACGCCTGCACCTGCTGTGGTGCAGCCTGCGGATACTGTGCGGCGCTGGGCCCGGGCATGGTCGGCGCAGTATTAACGAATGACTGGAAGGACGGGGTGAACTGTGCTTCTGGTTCGAAGCGGGTCATCGGGTCTGGAGCAGGAATCTGTGCCGAAGTGCCGAAAGACTGTCCGGTGGAAGCAGTGGGAGCGTAGCTTCGCGCAGGCTGCGGCTGCGGAACGCTCGCTTCCTGCGGCTGCGGCACATCCGAAGCGCCCGGCTGAGGCACGGGAGCGTAACCCGAACCCGCAGGCGCACCGTACTGCCCACCCGGTGCCGACTGTCCCTGCTGGGGCTGAGGCACGGGAGCGTAACCCGAACTCGCCGGCGCACCGTACTGACCGCCCAGAGCCGACTGGTTCTGCTGCTGATTCAGCGGCATATTGCCCTGCGGAGGCATGGAATGCGGGAAATTGTTGCTCATAGTTCTTCTTTCTTAGCGCGCCTGTGCGAGGCGGGAAACGGCGTCGGTCACGTCCTGTTGCTGCTCGGCGATGGACGTCAGACGCAAGAATTCGCGCCTATTCTCGACGGCTTCGGCCAGCATGCGCTGATCGTTATCGATGCGCGCACGGTCGGGGCCATGCTTGGCCATGAGGCGCTGATCCATTCCCAGCGACGCGAGGTTGACGAGGAAGGAACGCATGGCTCGCTTGGCCTCGCGTCCGCCGCTGCGGGCCCACTTGAGGGCGGCCCTGCGTGCTCGCCTATCCGTGGCCATCGTGACCTCGCCGGGAATAAGCCACCCGGTACGCACGTACGGGACGAGTCCAACGCGGATCTTCTCGGCTTCCTTCCGGGACAAAATAATGAGCGTGATCGCCCAGACCACGAAGGCTGGAACTTCGATCCCGAGATAGATCAGGAAGAAGTATTGACCCAGGAACGACGCGGTTCCGTTCCATACGAAGTGGATGACCATCGCAAAGAACCAGAACACCAGGACAATGCCGGTCTTGGACCAGCCGCGCTTGAACTTGATGAGCGCCAGCGCGAGGCCGATACCCGTCATCGAGGTCGCCATGGCGTGCACGAAGGGGCTGGCGATTCCACGCATAATGAAGGTAAACAGGAGACTGCTGTCAGCGGGATCATCGACCCTGAGGAAGTACAGGATGTCCTCGGCAAACATGAATCCACAGGCAGAAAAACCCGCGTAGACGACGCCATCAATAATCGAATTGATGTTGGTTCGACGCACGACGACGACGATGAGAACACCCAACCCCTTGAGGGTCTCTTCGATGAGTGGGGCGATAAAGGTAGCGGCGAGTGCGTTGGATTGATTGACATCACCGAGCGAGAGGATGATGTTCTCCTGAAGGGCTGTGTTCAGGATGCCGGCAGAAATCGTGGCAACCCCCGCTCCCCAGAGAAAGAGAGCGCCCTTCGTCTTCCACGGCTCAGGCTCCCAGCGGTCGATGAACAGAATGAAGCTGACGACGATGAGGAGAGGAACGAGCGCGAGAAGGCTCGTCCGGACGAGGGATACGACACCCGATGACGCCGGGCTCAGCCAGAAGATAACAAGCGCGATGAGACCGATCGTGCTGACCGTCGTGATGATGACCTCGAGCCACGGAAACGAATGCCGTGCCTTCGGCGTCTGCCACACGGGCGCGGCATCGTCGGGGGCTGGCGTGGACATGCCATTCACCATATCGACGTTAACACTGCTAATTTTCTTCAGGCGATAGTCTTCTCCCGGCCCTCCCCAGTGGGTCGTGTTCATGTCAGTATCCCCGTCCGCCGATATGTGTGTCGTCATCAAAGTCAATAGGCTCGGGCACCGGCGCGTGTCCGGCGAGCCGAAGTAATTTTACCATTCGTGCGGAACGCAGAGCACGGACTCCCGCTACATCGACGTTGTGGACGTTTCGGGTGAGTTCGATACGGTAACACGTCGCGTCGAGTGCCTCGAGTCGCGCTTTCGCCTGCGGGTCCTCTTCAATACGCGCACGCACGTCCGGTGTGAGCGTTTCCCGGATCGCACGCGTCAATGCCGACGCTCGCTCCAGCCGAGCACTCACCTCGACGCGATCCGCCTGACGCTGCGCACTCGTGCGCCGGTCGAGTCCGTCTGTCGTCAGCTGATCGCCACCGTCTTGGATATACGCGCGTGCGGCATCGACGAGGCTGGGGCCACCCGCGCTTTCAAGGCCGGCTACGTGAGCCAGCAGTTCCGCCTCCGAGGCACGACGCAACAGCAGACGAGAGAGCGCGTCGCGCGATGCGAGGATTCGCTGATGCAGGCGATCGAGCCGACGCGCACGCGTGATGGAAACGCCCGCGACGAGGGCTGCCACGATGACGCACACGCAGGCGAGAACAACCGTCCAAGGCGAGACATGAATCATCGGGGGTTCTCCTCGTCATCACGGCCACGAATCAGATCGAGCGCCCGCCTCGAACCCGAATCTGCAGGACTGCCCATGTCGATGGCGAGCTTGTAGACCTCAAATACCTTATCCGCGACGACCTCCCAGTCGTACTGAGCGGACGCACGCTGACCCGCATCCGCGAGGGCGTCGAGGCGCTCGCGATCACCCAGCAGGTCCGTTAGGACTGAGGCAAGGGAGTCGCTGTTACCGGTCTCGAAGAGTGCGCCCGCTCGACCATCCTCCAAAACGGCTCGGAACGCTGGAATATCGGAGGCAACAACGGTGGTTCGGGCCGCCATGGCCTCGACAAGGACAATACCGAAGGACTCTCCGCCGGTTTGCGGAGCCACATAGATCGACGCTCCGGCGAGGAGGGATTCCTTCTCCTCATCGCTGATTCCACCCAGGAACGAGACTGAATCTCCGAAACGTGCCACAGTCGCGCGAATATCGGGGGCATCTCCGCGCCCCGCGATCAAGAAACGGGTGCCTGGAACGCGCTCGAGAACAGACTCGATCGCACCCGCGAAAATACCCAGTCCCTTGCGCGGCTCATCAAGGCGGCCAAGGAACACGATGACCGGTCGTTCGTCCGTCGCAACCCACTGGTCCAGGGGCTGCGCCGTGCGGAACGATGCCGTTTCCACGCCGTTCGGGATAATGACGGCGTCTCCCCCATGGTGCTCAATCAGGGTGCGTCGAGCCTCTTCTGAGACAGCGATGCGCACGCCAATGCGTTCCATGTACAGGCGCATCGGAGCCGACGCAATCGCGCGAGATACTGAGCGTCCGAGTGCTGCATGGAACGTACCCACGAGAGGTGCACTCGAGAGCATCGCGGCAGCCATCGACACCGAAGGCACGACGGGTTCGTGAACGTGCACCACATCGAAGTCGTTGTCCGCGAGCCACCGACGGGTGCGCGCGAGAGCCTTGGGCTTGATGGAAATATTTGCAACCGACCCGTTGAAGGGAATAGACACAGAGGAGCCGGCGGATGTAATCCACTCGGGCAGGTCATCGGATGTTGAAGGGGTCAGCACCCGCACATCGTGGCCGCGCGAACGAAGCTTCAGCGCAAGGTCACGAATATGAAAGCCCACTCCCCCGGGCACGTCCCAGGAGTACGGGTTCACGATCCCGATCTTCATCGATTCTTCCTCTCGTGCTCGGCCCTCGCGCGTGCAAGCCGTTCGGGGTCAAGGTCTTCGACAAACACCCTCTGCATCATGTGCCAGTCCTGAGGCTTCGACGCCATCATGGCGGCAAACTGTTCCACCCACGCCTGCGTGAGAGCCTCGACGCGGTTGAACCCCGGGCGTTCCTCTTCACCGACGGTGATCGGCCCGACGCAGCGCACGCGCACGTCAGCCCCCGTTGCGCTCTCATTCTCGTAGGTAATGCACGCCGCAAAAAGCGGGCGTTCGAGCTTTGTTGCTAGGGCGGCCGGCCCCGCCGCGACGAGCGCCCGCCGCGTCCCTAAATCGACTTCAATACCCGAGCCGGAAATGTCTCGATCCGCCAGAAGCGGCACAATCACGCTGCGTCCGCGAACGCGCTCCATGAGCGTCGAGAACACCGATTCGCCCTTCGCGACGCCGATAATTTCCATGCCCAGTCCCTCGCGCAGAGCGACAAAACGATCGAAGAGACTGGGAGGTTCAACTTTCTCGGCCACGGTAACGATGCCACGACCGTGCGCGCAGACCCAAGCACCCGCACGGTCCCAGCTGCCCGAATGCCCCAGAGCGAGGACGACAGGCCCATCCTCGCTCGCCTGTACCAAGGCCTCGAACCCTTCAAAGGACACGCCCTCAAGCAATGGTGCGCCGCGACGTGATCCGAGCATCAGCTGCTCGGCGTAGTTGCGGATGTGGGAGCGAACCGCATCGCGCACCTGCGCATCCGATGGATCAATTCCGGTCAAACGAGCCATGTTGGAGCGCAGCCGCTCGATCATGGCTCCCCCACGTCTCGCAGCGATCGATGCACCCGTATCCGCCATGCGTATGACAAGGCGTAGCGGAAGGCGTGGCGCAACGGAAAAAGCGAGTGACAGGGGCGAGAAACTCACTGGGCTCCTTCGTCAATGTGGCGAGCGGTAAACCAAATGCGCTGGCACACCGTGACGAATGAGGCGAACGCAACCCACGTCAGGCCGCACGCGAACACCCACTCCGGCAGGCCGAGGCTCATCAGCATGGCCGTTCCCATACCGATGATGAGCCGGTCGGTTCGCTCGGCGATCCCCAGTTTGGCGACAACTCCAACGGACTCCGCGCGGGCGCGTGCGTAAGGAACGGCGGCTGCACCGACGATCGAGCAGATACCGGCAATGATCGTCCACGTACGAACGGACGAGTTGTCCATGTGAAAGACCGCGTAAGCAGTAAGCGATCCAAACACGGCACCATCACCCAGACGGTCAAGCGTCGAGTCAAGGAAGGCACCAAAACGGGTGCCTCCCGTCGTCATACGCGCGAGCGTCCCATCGACGGAATCGCCGAACATCACGACCGCGAGAGCGATGCCTCCCTGCCAGATCCACCCCTGCGGGATGCAGATCACCGCGATGGCGACAGTCGCGACCGTTCCCGCGACCGTCACCATGTTGGGGGTTACCCCCGCGCGCGCGAGAACACGCGCGAGCGGTGTAAAGACGGCCCTCGTGATAGAACGTCCGTGATTTCCGAGCATCAGTTCTCCTTGGGCCAGGCAGCGGCCAGCCGGGCGCGAGCGTCCTCAAGCAGCTCGGGGACGGCCTTCGTCTGAGCGATAATCGGCAGAAAGTTGGCGTCTCCCAGCCAGCGGGGAACAACGTGCTGATGGAGGTGCGCGGCGATTCCTGCCCCGGCGACCTCTCCCTGGTTCATGCCGAGGTTGAAACCTGCTGGCGCAGCAACAGCCCGCGTCACTCGCATCGCGGTGGCCGTAAGGTCACCCAACTCGACGCGTTCCTCATCGGTGAGCTCCGTGTAGTCGGAAACATGCCGATACGGGCACACGAGCAGGTGCCCCGAGTTGTAGGGGAACAGGTTCATGAGGACGAAGCACGTGCGTCCGCGGTGGACAATCAGGCCAGTCTGGTCGTCTTTGCCGGGTGCCGTACAGAACGGGCAGCCGACATCCGAGGCGTCTGAAGGCTTCCCCTCACCGCGGATGTAAGCCATCCGATAGGGGGTCCAGAAGCGACCGAAGCCGTCCGGGACGCCCGCCAGCGAGCGGGCGTCCTCGGTCGGCAACGGGCCGTTCGTAATACCGATCGCATCGGGATCGGCGTCGCGGCTCATGTCTCTCACGCTTCGTCGAGACCGTCGATCTGATCCGCGTTGTTACGCGCCTCGATGTGCGACACAATCAGCTCGATTGCGCGGTCAACAGCAATGCCGTTATGCTGCGAACCGTCACGCAGGCGGAAGGAAACCGCTCCCGCCTCGACGTCCTCGCCACCCGCGATGAGCGTGAAGGGAACCTTGTCCTTGGAGGCGTTGCGGATCTTCTTCCCGAAGCGGTCATCGGACAGGTCGGTCTCAACGCGCACGCCGCGCTCGCGTAGCTTGGCGGCGACGTCCTTGACGTATCCGTCGAAGGCTTCGGCGACGGGGATGAGGCGGACCTGAACGGGCGAGAGCCACGCCGGGAACGCACCCGCGTAGTGCTCGGTGAGGACGCCGATGAAGCGCTCAACGGAGCCAAGCTTCGCAGAGTGGATCATCACGGGGCGCTGACGGCTACCGTCGGCCGCCGTGTACTCGAGGTCGAAACGCTCGGGCTGGTTGAAGTCATACTGAATCGTCGACATCTGCCAGGTGCGGCCGATCGCGTCCTTGACCTGGACGGAGACCTTGGGGCCGTAGAAGGCGGCACCACCCGGATCGGGAACGAGGTCGAGACCGGTTGCGGCGCAGGCATCCTCGAGGGCCTTCGTGGCGGCCGCCCAGTCTTCGTCCGAGCCGATGAACTTATCCTTCTTCTTGCCGTCCTCGTCGCGCGTGGACAGCTCGAGGTAGAAGTCCTTGAGGCCGAAGGCCGACAGGATCGACAGGAAGAACTCGATCTGGCTGCGGATCTCCTCCGAGGCCTGCTCGGGGGTGCAGTAGGTGTGCGAGTCGTCCTGCGTGAAGCCGCGCATGCGGGTCAGGCCGTGAACGACACCGCTCTTCTCGTAACGGTAGTCGTGGCCCAGCTCGTAGAAGCGCAGGGGCAGCTCACGGTAGGAGCGGCCGCGCGAACGGAAGATGAGGTTGTGCATCGGGCAGTTCATGGCCTTGAGGTAGTACTCCTGGCCTGCCTTGGTCACGTTGCCGTCCTCATCGCGCTCTTCGTCGACGAGCATGGGCGGGAACATCGTGTCCGCGTAGTAGGGCAGGTGACCCGACGTGTGGAAGAGTCCGCCCTTGGAGATCTCGGGGGTGTGCACGAAGTCGAAGCCGGCCAACTTGTGTCGGTCGGTCACGTAGGACTCGATCTCGTGGCGCAGGATGCCGCCCTTGGGGTGGAAGACGACGAGGCCGGGGCCGATTTCCTCGGGGAAGGAGTATAGGTCCAGCTCGGCGCCGAGGCGACGGTGGTCGCGGCGCTCGGCCTCCTTGATGCGCTCCTGGTAGGCGACGAGGTCCTCCTTGGAGGCCCAGGCGGTGCCGTAAATGCGCTGGAGCTGATCGTTCGACTGGTCGCCCTTCCAGTAGGCAGCCGAAGCCTTGGTCAGCGCGAAGCCGTTACCGATGAGCTTGGTGGAGGGCAGGTGGGGACCGCGGCACAGGTCCTTCCACGCGACGGAGCCGTCGCGGCGGACGTTGTCGTACATGGTGAGCGTGGCACCGCCAACCTCGACGGAGGCACCCTCGGCGCCCTTGCCCTTGGTGGTGACGAGCTCAAGCTTGTAGGGCTGAGCGGCCAGCTCGCGGGTGGCCTCCTCTTCGGAGATTTCGCGGCGCACGAAGCGCTGCCCCTCCTTGACGATGCGCTTCATGCGCTTCTCGAGTTCACGCAGCAGCTCGGGCGTGACCGCGTCGATGTTGCCGAAGTCGTAGTAGAAACCGTCGGTGATGAAGGGGCCGATGCCGAGGTTGACGTCGGGGAACACGTCCTGGACGGCCTGGGCGAGCACGTGGGTGGCGCTGTGGCGCAGGATGTTCAGGCCGTCCTCGCTAGCCAGCGTGATGGCCTCGACGGTCGTGCCCTCCTCGAAGGAGGTCTCGAGGTCGCGCGGAGTTCCGTCAACCTTGATAGCGACGACATCGCGAGACTTCTCGAACCACGTCGTGCCCGTGGTCCCCGCCGGTACGGTTTGTTCATGTCCGTCAATGACGAGCGAGATATCGGGCACTGTGTCTCCTAGTTTCATGAGGTACGCGAGATTGTGTTGTTACTGGGATTCTATCCCTGTGGCGCGAACGCTTCAGGAGCGGGCACGCCAGTCCTTGACAGCTTTCGCCGCACTGAGGGCCCGGTAGGTCGCCTTTTTGATCGGCATGTCCCATCCGCCGGGAACGTCTGTGAAGTGCGAGGCAAAGGCGCTCTTGTACTTGCCGACGCTGTAGAGCTCGGGGCAGCGCGGCGAGTGGGCACCCATAAGGTCGAATTCGCGCACGCCGTCGCGGGCGAGGAATTCGGCGGCCAGGAAGTCCAGGACCGGGGGCTGACGCAGGCGTCGGCCGCCCTCAGTGGAGGCGCCGTACTCTGCCTGCGCGCGGATTCCCTCGACGAGGCAGAAGTCCCAGCAGAGGATGTCGCCCTCGGCGTCACGCATCGAGAAGATACGCGCGTGCTTGGGGCCGAGGATCGTCAGGAGCGTGAGGTAGTAATCCTTGGGATGCGGGCGGAATCCGTCACGTTGGGCGGTCTCCTCCATGACGGCGTAGTACTCGTCGATGACCTCGGCCGCGTTCGCGGTGTCCTCGTGGAAGGTCACGCCCTGGGCCTTGCCCTTCTTCAGGCCCGAGCGGATGGAGCGCTTGCCGGCCTTGGGCATGGCGGCGAGGATTGCCTCCTCGGTCTTGCCGCTGGTGTCGATGACGACGGTACGGTCGTAGGAGATTGTCTGCAGCGGCATGCACAGATCGGGGTGCTGGTAGATAGCATGAAGGCGCACAAAGGCAACCGACTTGTCCTTCGCCTTGATCTCACGCAGGAGGTCGGCACGCAGAGCCGCTTCGCGCTCGGGGGTCGCTTCCTTCACCCACGCCGGTCCCCACTTGGCCCACAGGTAGTGGACGCCGCGCACGGAGTACTTATAGAGCGTGATGAACGCGATCTTCGCGTCATCCTCGCACCACGCGTAGCGGCCCCACACCCCGTGTCCCTGGGACTCCTCGAACGCCTCCCACACGCACGCCTGCTCGATGGGAAGTGAACGGTCCTGGAAGCCAGAGACCGCAGCGATCTTATCGTCCTTGGAAATGGGCACGAGTGCGGTTGTCGTCATGGTGTCCTCGTTGGTCGGAAATATCGGTCGCGTAGGGTGTCAGTCTATCAGGGCCTACTCCCCCGCCGACGAGGCCGGGGCAGCGCACGGAAGAGCCACGACGTCAGTAGGACGTCTCCGTGGGCTCCGGATAGTAGCGGGCAAACTTACGACGATGGTTCTGCTTCTGCAGCCAAACAGTGAGATTACGGCGCAGGTCTTTCTCCGTCGGGTTCAGGAGCAGGTCGAAGCGGCGCCCCTCCCGGATGATGCGCTTGACACGCTTGCGCAGCTCGGGGTCCGTGATGTAGTGCAGGAGCAGGGAATCCGGGACGAGGGTGTACAGGATTTCGTCCTTAGCCTGGACCTGCTCACATTCCTGCCCGTCGATAAGGTCTGCGACCATGGGGATCATCGGATTCGCGCCGGCAGCGGCCATGTACCAGTTGTTACGGCCGATTCGAGGGTTGACCTCGAAGAAGAGGGCGCGCCCGTCGCGAGGGTCGATCTTCACGTCGAAGTTCGCGAATCCGCGGTACCCGTTCTCGGTGAGGAGGGCACATGCGTCGGCCCACAGTTGGGGGAAGTCTTCGGTGATCATGGCAACCGGGTTGCCGATCATTGTGGGGGCGTGATCCTCCAGTAGGACGCGGGCCGAACCGATGAGGGTGACCTTCCCACGCGAGTCGACATAAGCGGTGATCGATCGCATCGCCGTGTTGTCCCCGGGGATCAGCTCCTGGACCAGGAAAGTATCGCGGAAGCCTGCATCCTTCAGGGTCTTCCAGAGTTGCGCCAGCTCCTCCGGCGTATCAATGAACCAGATCTTGCGCTTGCCTTCAAACTCGAGAACGTCGTAGGGCTCGCCCTTTGCGGACTTGGCGACGACCGGGAAACTGAACGGAATGTCCGGGGCAACCCAGGCCTCGTCGTCAACGCCGGAAAAATTGACCGCGACCGTGCCCGGCGAGTCAATCCCCGCGCGCTCACACGCGCGCGCAAACTCTTCCTTATCAGTGAGTCGATCCATGACCTCTTCGGTCGGGAAAGGCACGGCGTAGTGCCTCGACAGCGCCTCCATATTGCGGGCGACGAACGCGGAGAAGATGTCGTGGTTCGCCATCAGGATAAGTTTCTTGTCCGCGTGCTCACCGGCGATGGTCATCAGGACGTCGAGGAGCTGTGCATCGCTCGCGTGGGCGCTCACGTGTCGGACATCGAAAAAGTGTGACCGTGTGATCGACTCCGTGGGTTGGGACCCGACGCAGACGCATCGGCAACCGAATGCTTCGTTGAAACAGCGCCCGATTCCATACACGCCGAAGTCTCCGCCAATGATGACAGGCAGAATATCGTCGCGTGGCGACAGGGGACGAGGCCGGGTCAGGTAGTCGATTGTCATGCCATAAGCCTAGCGCCTGGTAGGATACAGAACTATCCCTGAGACCTCTCTCACCTCTACGAAAGTTCGCTATGAGTTCGCCATTTTCGCAGCATAATCAACAGCCCTTCCAGCCTCAGCAGGGAGCAGGCGGATACCCCCATCAGGGAGGCTACCCTCAGGGAGGAAACCAGCAGGGAGGCTACCAGCAAGGTGCATATCAGCAGGGCGGATACTCCCAGCAGTCCCCTCAGGGCGGGTACGGCGCTTCCCCGTACGGCCAACCCGCCTACTCGGGCGGCCCGATGGGCCCGCAGCCTTCGGGTTCCAACAACGGGAAGATCATTGCGATCATTGCCGGTTCTTTTGTCGCTGCCCTCGTCGTAGCGACAGTCATCTATCTCGTATTCGGATACAGCTCGTCGTCCTCTCAAGACGACCGTTCAGCAAGCCCCTCACCCACATCGTCAAGCTCTCCGTCATACGGATCGAAGCCCACGAGCCAGCCTTCCTCGTCGCCCACCTACGGCTCCAAGCCGTCACCGACGTCGGGATCTGGCACCGGTACGGGCTCCTCCAAGGGCTCGAAGGGGTCGAATGGCGGATCCGACCCCGATGTCGAATCGAGGATCATGTCCACCTGCGACAGCCAGATCAACGCGGCGATCAAGGGCGCGTCTATCACGGATCAGCAGATCACCATGGTTTCCTCGACCTCCAGTAAGCAAACCTACGAGTACACGGGTCGCGTGACCGGCAGGAAAGCCTCAACCAACGAGGCCGTCAATGGCGACTTCAACTGCAAGGCAGACTATGACCCGGCGACGGGTTTGATCGAGACAACATTCCAGTAATCAACGAGCCTGTGCTGCAGCCTGTCCCGCTACTTCTTCGGTCTCCGGCCACGGGCGAGATCGGCCGCACTCACCAGACTTCTACCACTATCAACTTCAGGGAGTCCTCATGTCCAACCCGTACGACCCCAATCAGCAACCTCTTAACGGCGATAACAACGGCCAGTACTCTACTGAACAACAACCGACCGAACAGTTGCCGGCAGTCAACTACGGCCAACAACCGACCGAACAGTTGCCGGCAG